>CAIUKQ010000112.1 GCA_903899705.1 uncultured beta proteobacterium | reverse complement strand
GCGTCCGCTGCGGTAATAAAGGTTGGGCAGGATGACGAAATATCCGACCGCGGCGATGCGCCGCGCCATGTCGAAGAGTTCCTCCCGGATACCGGGTGCATCCATGTAGAAGATGACCGCGGGGTGCGGGCCGCCGCGTTCAGGGTGGCAGACAAAGGTGTCGTTGGCTCCCGAGTGCATGGGGATGTCGATCATTTTTTCAATCATGGAGGTTCCTGTTATGGAGATTGAGAGGCGCATGAAGAGGCGCCACCTTAGAGCACTTCGGCAATCGCGACAAATCCCGGAATCCCGGTCGATTTGATCCCATGGTCCTGCGACTTTGCGAATCTCGGTTGGTGCCGGGCTGCTGCTAGAATCCGTGCAGATTTCACGGACAATCAGACGATCATCAAGCACACTTCGCGCGTGCCGGATCCAACAAATGATTTCCGGTCCTGAATCCCAGGTCTTTCCCGGACGGACGCGATGAACCCCGATTCACTGATGAAATTCCTGCCGCGGTCCTCGAAGAAGGTCCAGTTCGCGATTGTCATCCTGGTCTCCTCGCTGCTGACCTCCGGGCTCGACCGCGCAGACATGATCACACCGGTGGAAGATGTCTACTACGATTACTGGCACCAGTTCGCCGGCGTGCGGCGCGAAGCGCTGCATACGGCGGTGGTCGCGGTTGATGACGCAACCCTGCTCGAGTACAAGGACGATCCCCTGGCGTTCTGGGCGCCTTACTGGGCGCAGGCGATGGACACGCTGTCTCAGGTTGGGGCGAAGGCGACCGGCCTTGATTTCATCTATTCGGTCAGCGCGGAATCGTGGCTCGCAAAACTCAATCTGCCCAGCAGCGACATCAGTCGGAATTACGATTCGCCGCTGCGCGCGCAACTGGCGGCCGGCAACAACATCCTCATTACCCACATCGTGGAAAACGCGGAGGGTGAGTCGGAACTGCTGCTCCCTCCGAAGGACCAGATGTACCTGCTGCCCGGCGGCATCAACGATCTGGGGGTGGCCAATCTTGAGCCGGATTCGGACAAGCTGGTGCGGCATTTCTATCCGACCTTCGATCCCAATCCCCAGGCGCCAGGAACCGGTTTCGCGATGCAGCTGGCGTTGCGTGCGGCGGGGGTGGATCCGGCAAACGAGTGGACCATTGCAGGGGTGAAATGGCCGCGCGATCGCCTGAGGATGCGTATCGGGTATGTCGGACCGCCGGGAACGATCCCCACCGTATCCATGCGCAAGCTGCTGAGCCCGGATGCGCTCAACGATCCGCAGGTGCAGGCGCTCAAGGGCCGCGCAGTCATCATTGCCGCCAACAATGCCGGAACCTCGGACCGGCATTTCACGCCCTATTCACGCGGGGGGCTCGCGTTCAAGAGCGATCAGATGATCGGCGGGGAGATCCATGCCAACATTGTGGAGACACTGCTCTCCGGTCATTATCCCCGGGACTTTCCGCCGTGGATCAACAGGATCTATGTCGTGTGCTGGCTGGTTCTGGGAACGGTCCTGTTCCTGCGCTTCAAGGTGCCGCACGGGATGGGCTGGTTTGTGATCCTGGCCAATATTTGCATGGTGCCGGCGTTTCTCATGTTTCTCTCGGACTGGATCCTGCCGGTCGGCGCCGTGCAGCTGGGATTGGGGATTGCCTATCTGAGCACCATCGCGCTTCGACTGACCGGCGAGGAGCGCGAGCGTGCGCGCCTGAAGCACATGTTCGGTCGCTATGTGTCGGATGACGTTGTCGATACGCTGCTCTCCGAGCACGACCGGCCGGATCTCTCCGGTGAAGAACGTCACGTTACGGTGCTGTTCTCCGACATCCGCAACTTCACCACGATTTCGGAAAAACTCAACGCGCATGAAGTGGTTGAAATGTTGAACGCCTATTTTTCCAAGGTCTGCGAGCCCATTCTGAATCGCGGCGGCATGGTGAACAAATACATCGGTGATGCCGTCATGGCGGTGTTCGGCGCGCCCAAGTCCTATCCCGACCATGCGCGGCGGGCGCTGGCGGCGGCGATTGACATGGTTCAGGAGGGCAAGGATTTCAGGCTGTGGATGGAGGAGCGGTTTCCGGATCGCGGCCTGCCGGTATTCGCCATCGGCGTCGGCGTGCACACCGGGTCCTGCGTGGTGGGCGACATCGGCTCGGAGCGGCGCACCGAGTTCACCGCCATCGGCGACACCGTCAACGCGGCCTCGCGGCTGGAGGGCGTGACCAAGGAGTTGGGTGTCTGGCTGGTGGCCAGCGCCGCGACCATCAAGGAGGCCGGCGAGGGCATTACCACGGGAAAGACCGAAACGGTGATTGTGAAGGGACGCGCCGAGCCGATAGAGCTGTTTGAAGTGCTGGCCATGAAGGAATAAACCATCAATTGCGGAATTTTCCTCATTCTGCGGAGGGGTGGACCTTGGGAACGTGACAAATTCACAGAAAATGGTGGATTGCGGCGCTATGCTGGCGGCATGTAATTCGAACAGGGAGCGGAAATGAAATCCATGAAGAGTCTTGTGGTGTCGATGGTTTTTGGATTGGGATTGGTCGCCGGCGCGCAGGCGCAGTCGCCCGATGTGGGTCTGGTCAACTTGCTTCAGGGCGATGTGAACTACCAGTCCGACGGCGCACAGCCCGCCAAGGTGCAGGCCTTCATGAAGGTCCGCCAGGGCGATCGGTTCACGGTTCCCGCCGGCGCGCAGGTTCGCGTCGTGTACATGCAGGGTGGCCGCCAGGAAACCTGGCGCGGCCCGTCGGCATTTCGTGCCGGCGCCCAGCAAAGCGACGCGACGAGTGGGCAGCCCCTCTTGGTTTCACAGCTTCCTTCCGCAGTTTCGCAGCGCATCCAGCAGGCGCCTGAACTGGTACAGATCGCCCGCTTGGGACGCTCCGGCGGCGTGAATGTTCGCGGCACCAAGGACGACCGGCCGCCGCGTCTGACCGCCGCCCAGCAGACCGAGGTAAATTCGGCGAAGGCCACCTACAAGACCATGCGCTCGCAGGCCGCCAACGATGACATCATGCCGGAGATGTACCTGTACGCCGTGCTGCAGGACTACCTGCTCTACGACGATATCAAACCGGTCGTCGAGGAAATGGCCAAGCGCCAGCCTGGTAACCCCGACGTCGATGCGCTGGTCGCCTACGTAAAAACCAGAACGCAAAATTAAATTCGGGAAAGCTTCAGAACAGGGGAAGGGAGGGTTCCCTCCCTTCCCCCGTAACCCCCAACTCTTCCTGAAAAAATGCCCGCGATGAGCGGGCATTTTTTATGGTCGTTCGCTGAGGGGCGAGAGGGGTAACGGGGAGAGAGGGGACTCCCTCTCTCCCCGTTCTTGTCTTTCCCGAGTCCGCGTACTTGCGAAGCGCGAGGGTAAAAACCTGAAAAACGACTTCAGTCAGGGCGCTTTGAAATAACATACGACTCATCCCAGAACCAAAGTCCTCCATGTTTGTGAAGGACCTCCTTGGTGACGTCCAGATAACGCCGGTCGCCGATGACACCATCGAGGCGTGCGTCTTCGATCTGACCCACATAGATGGCGGCGTTCCAGGCCGCGAACAGCGTGGACGTTCCAATGGATTCCGTCACCTCGCTCGGCAATGAGTGCATTTGGTAACGGAACAGGGAGCGCGCGTCCGAATAGGTGTTGAAGTTGTAGTTCCTCGCGACGTTGCCCAGTTCGGTTTTCACCGCCTTCAGGAGTTGATGCCGGTCATGGATGAACGGATTTTCCCCAGGCCAGACGCCCTGCAGAATTTCCTGGCCCGGATCGTTGCCATGGGAATGGATCGACAGCAGGCGTCCACCGGGTCCCAGGGCGCGGGCGAGCGGTGCAAGAACGCGCTTTGACTTGAAGTCGATCGAGGCGCGCGCGCGAAAGGGCTGCGAGGCCATGATCAGGTCATAGTCGGCCCGGCCGGCGCCCCGTTTGGGAATCACCTGATCCAGCAGGAAGCGGTGGTCCTCGCGGTAGATGACCATCACGGTCGGGCGGTCGTAGACAGGATTGCCCGTTTTCTTGCTGGGCGAGGTGCGCCAGTTTTCAGCCAGAAACGGTTGCAAGCCCGTGATCTGTTCCTCGAAGTCGTGAGAGGTCTTGCCGGACAGCGCCACCTCATGCCACACCAGGCTGGTCGCCTCCGTCAATGATCGCGGCACCAGCCAGGGCGCGTCCTGGTAATTCATGTTGGTGACAACCAGCACCGTTGCCGGGTGCTCGTAGAACCGGTCTGGCATCTTTTCCAGGGCGAGCCGCACATCTTCAAGGCTGATTTCCTTGCCCACAATATAAAAAGGCATGGATTGAAAGCGGTTGTGCATGGAGCGCATGACGCGCGTGAGGACCGTGCCGTCTCCGATTCCCGCATCGAAAATCCGTACCGCGGGCGGGTGGGGCTTCAGGTTGACCAGTTCGCTGCTGATGCGATCGGCGACCACCCATTTTTCGGAACAGGTGTTGACGAACAAGAGATATTTCTGACGGTTGTCGAAGAATCGGAAATTCTTTTCTTCCGATTTGGGATTCGGTTCCGGTGATTCATTGCCTGGCGCCGTGACAGCGCCCGGTCCGCGCCGCGGCGTCACCACGAAAGGGCGGCCATTGGAATCGTCGGGCGGCGGATTCGTGGCGATGAAGTTTCGTATTCGCTCCAGCGTCGCCGCAGTGATCCGGCCGCCGTCGCGCAGGCGGTTCACGAATTTGCCGTCATTGACTGAAAGTTTGCCAAACGTCGATTCGGCCAGACCTGCGCCCCGGCAATAGTCGGTGATTTCCTGCAAGAGTTCCGCTGCGTCCACGTTTTCCTCCATCCTCTGTCCATGAATGCGGGAGGCATTCTTTACGCTGGTGGGCAGTATAGTCAACCAACTTCAATCCCAATGAACTATTGGGACGAATAGTGGGATGATGAGGGGCGCAACAGCCTGATTTTCCGGTTATTTTCGCCTGCAGCGCAGAGCGCATCCGTACGCCACGCCACCATCTTCGGTACCATTGGCGCCTTTTCCGAACCCAGCAAAGAGGATTTTCATGTCTCGTCCTGTCATTCTCACCTGCGCGCTCACCGGTGGCGCTGATTCTGTCCACGCGAATCCCGCTGTGCCCGTGACGCCCGAGCAAATCGCCAATGAAGGCATTGCCGCCGCAAAGGCCGGGGCGACCATCGTCCACATCCACGTTCGCGATCCCAAGACCGGCAAGGCGAGCCTGGAACTGGCCCACTACAGGGAAGTGGTCGAGCGCATTCGGGCCAGCAAGGTTGAGGTGCTGATCAACCTGACCACGGGCCCCGGCGCGCGCTTTACGCCGAGCGACGTTGACCCCGTCGGATTCGGGCCGGGCACCGTCATGATGAGCCCTGAATTCCGCGTGCAGCACGTGCAGGAACTGCAACCCGACATCTGCAGCCTGGATATCGCCACCATGAATTTCGGCGAGTACGCTTTTGTCAACACGCCGCCGCACCTGCGCCGCATGGCCGAACTGATTGCCAAGACCCGCGCGAAGCCCGAGATTGAAGTGTTCGATCTGGGCCACGTGCGCCTCGCCGCGGAACTTGTTTCCAAAGGATTGTTCAAGGCACCGCCCCTGTTCCAGCTTTGCCTGGGCATTCCATGGGGTGCGCCCGCGACCACCGAGGGCATGATCGCGATGAAAAACCTGTTGCCGCCGGATGCGCTGTGGGCTGCCTTCGGGATTTCTCGTTTCCAGTTTCCCATGGTGGCACAGGCTGTCATTCTGGGCGGCCATGCGCGTGTTGGTCTGGAAGACAATCTTTACATTGATCGCGGCAAGCTGGCGTCCGGCAACGCGGTTCTGGTCGAGCGTGCGGTGCAGATCATCCAATCGCTGGGGGAGCATCCGGCGACACCCGACGAAGCTCGCAAGATTCTGGGAATCTAGCGGATGGCGTCGGCGGGCCATTCTTCATTCAAGGGACGTCTCGAAGACAAGCGCATGACCACCGGTGCTGGGCGATATGCCTCGGACTGGAATCTGCCCGGGCAGACCTACGCGTATTTTTTGCGGGCTGACCGCGCTCATGCCGAGATTGCCGGACTGGATACGTCCAGGGCACGTGCGCATCCCGGTGTGATAGCGGTATTGACCGGGGACGATGTCGCGGCGGCGGGGATGCAATCCACACCGGCCAACATACCGCGTCCCGGACGCGGCGGCATGGCGCTGCGCAAACCCCATCGTCCGGTACTGGCGCAGGGGCGGGTCCGATATGTGGGTGAACCCGTGGCGATCGTGGTGGCGGAGACGGCTGAGATTGCCCAGGATGCGGCCGAATTGATCGAGGTGGACTATCGCGATCTTCAAGCGGTCGCCGTCGGCGTGAAGGCCATCGGCGGGGGGGCTCCGCAGTTGCACGAGGTCGCCCCGAACAACATCGCGTTTGAATACGAATGCGGTTCGCTCGAAGCGGCGGAAAATGTGCTGCAGGCATCGCCGCATCGCGTCCGCATCACCCTCGACAATGCGCGTGCCGTTGGTTCGCCGATGGAGCCGCGTGCCTGCCTCGCAGTGTATGAACCCGAGAATCAGAATTTCGTGCTGCACGCCTGCACCCAGGGCGCACAGGCGCATGCCCTGCAGATAGCGGGCATTTTCAAGGTTCCCGGCGAGAAGGTGACCGTCATTGCGCGCGAAGTCGGCGGAGGCTTTGGCGTGCGCAACAGCGCCTATCCCGAGGAATGCGCGGCATTGCTCGCGGCAAAGATCACCGGTCGCCCGGTCAAGTGGACGGGCACACGCAGTGAGATGTTTCTCTCGGACACGCATGCGCGCGACGTGGTTGCCCTGGTTGAGCTTGGACTTGACCGCGATCTGATTTTCACCGCCTTCCAGTTTCGCTTTCTTGCCAACGTCGGCGCGTATCTGTCTCCCACCGGCGGCTTGAGCAACAGCATCGGGGTGCTCAATTGCATCACGGGTGTCTATGATGTGCAGACGGCCGGAGCGCTGGCCATCCTGGGGCTGTCGAACAAGGTGCCCACCGGCGCCTATCGCGGCGCGGGTCGTCCGATCATGTCCTACATGCTCGAGCGCGTGGTGGATCAGGCGGCGGTGGAGTTGAAAATCGATCCGTCGGAATTGCGGCGCAGGAACTTCATTCCCGTCGGCAAGTTTCCCTACAAGCTGGTGTCTGGCAGCGAGTACGACAACGGCGAATTCGAAGCGGCCATGGACAAGGCGCTGGCCGCCGCCGATTGGAAGGGCTTCCCGGCGCGCCGCGAACAATCGAAGCGTGGGGGCAAACTGCGCGGCCGGGGGCTTGCCACGCCGATCGAGGCCTCGGGTGCCGGATTCACACCCTTTGACGCGGTGGAAATCCGCTTCGATGCGGACGCGAATATTTCGATGTTTGCCACCAGCCAGAACCAGGGGCAGGGGCATGAGACCGTGTTTGCGCAGCTGGTGTCGGCCGTGTTCGGTGTGCCCATGGAGACGATCAGCCTGCATACCGCGGAGCGCGGTATGAAGCTCGAGGGCGGCGGCAGCGGGGGGTCGCGCACGCTGGCAGGCATCGGCAACGGCATGCGCATTGTCGCCCTGCAGGTGGTGGAAAAAGGCAAGGCGCTGGCGGCGAAGGAACTGGAATGCGCTGCGGCCGACATCGAGTTCGCCGACGGGGAGTATCGCGTTGCGGGGACCGACCGCAGGCTGGGATTTGCCAGCGTGGTGAGGAAATTTTCACCACAAGCGGGCCCGCACCCGCTGGATACCTATTACGAAGCAAAAACCAAATCCACCTATCCCTATGGCTGTCACATCGCCGAAGTGGAAATCGACCCTGAAACCGGGGAGACGGAAATCGTCTCTTATGTGGCCTGCGATGATTCGGGCACCGTGGTGAATCACCAGATTGTCGAAGGCCAGGTGATGGGCGGACTCACCCAGGGGACCGGGCAGGTCATGGGCGAGCACGCGTTCTACGATCCGGAAACCGGACAGCTGCTCTCGGGCAGTTACATGGACTACACCATGCCGCGCGCCGGACTGGTGGGCGGATTGCAGTTGCTGGAGCACCCTGTGCCCACGAAGACCAACCCCCTTGGCTCCAAAGGGGTGGGCGAATCGGGTGTAACCGGTTCCCTGCCGACCCTGATGAATGCGATTCTCGATGCGCTGCGCCAGGAGGGGGTGTCGCACTTCGACATGCCCGCGACACCGGACCGGATCTGGCACGCGATACAGGGGGCCAGAAACGGCAATCCGCGCGCGCTGGCGGTGGCGGAGTTTTCTCCTCCGAATTGATGTGCGGGCCATGTCTGAATTTCAGGTACTGATCGCCGGCGCCGGGCCCACGGGCCTGGTCGCCGCCAATATTCTCGGCATGTTCGGCATCCGGACGCTGCTGGTGGAGGCCAATGCCAGCACCGTGAGCGAACCGCGAGCGGTGTCGATCGATGATGAGTCCCTGCGCAGCATGCAGTACCTGGGGCTCATCGACGAAGTGCGTTCGCACATCGTGCCCGGTTACGGTTCCTATTACTACTCCGCTTCGGGCGGATGCTTCGCCAAAGTGGTGCCGGACATCATGGAGTTCGGCCATCCGCGGCGTTCCGCATTCCGTCAGCCGATACTGGAAGGACAATTGCGCGAAGGGCTGAAGCGGTTTCCATCCGTGCAGACCCGCTTTCGCACGCGCGTGCACCGCATCATCGACCGAGGCGATTCCGTGAGCGTGGAGTTGCGCGGCGAGGACGGGAACGCGGAGATGGTGGATGCGCGTTATGTCGCCGCCTGTGATGGTGCGCGCAGCGGCATCCGCGAGGGTTTGAAGATTGGCATGAGCGGCAGCACCTATGACCAACGCTGGCTGATCGTGGATTTGGTCGGTTCCACCGACCGCTTCCGGCACACGCGCGTCTACTGCGATCCGGCGCGTCCCGCGCTTGCGCTGCCCGGGCCGCATGGCACCCGCCGTTACGAATTCATGATGCTGCCCGGCGAGTCCGCCGAGGCGCTGGTGGAGGAGAAGCGGGTACGGGAACTTCTTGCGCGCCACAGCGCCGAAGACGCGGGACTTGAGATCGTGCGCCGTGTGGTCTACCGGTTTCATGCGCGCATCGCCGAGCGCTGGCGTGCCGGCAATATTTTCCTCGCAGGCGATGCCGCGCATCTCACGCCGCCCTTTGCCGGCCAGGGCATGAACAGCGGCGTGCGCGACGCGCACAACCTCGCCTGGAAACTGGCGCTTGCGCTGCGCGGCGAGTTGGGCGAGGGCGTACTCGATACCTATGAGTCGGAGCGCAAGGCGCATGCCTGGTCGCTGATTCAGATGGCGGTGAAAATGGGACGCGTGATGATGCCGATGTCGCCCTGGAATGCGTCTTTCACCCAATGGGGATTCCGCGCGTTGTCGCTCTACCCACCGGCACGCGATTATGTGATGCAGATGAAGTACAAGCCCAAGCCGCGCTTCGACGATGGTCTCGTGGTGCATGGTGTGGGCGCGGAATTGTGCGGGCGCATGTTCATTCAGCCCATGGTGGAAACGGAAGCGGTTCGGCAGGTTGCTCTCGATGATCTGCTGGGAAACGGGTTTGCCCTCATCGAACTCGATCAACCGGGTGTCGATGCCGCGCCCGTGTCAACGCTGCCGCTGCGGCGTATCCGGGTGATCCGGCGCGAGGAGCGGTTCGTTGCTGCCAATTCAGCGGCATCGAATAGCGGCGCAACCTGTGTCCGCGATGTGAGTGGCGCCATCGAGCGCACACTGTCGGGATCGGGCGTTCGCGCGGTGGTGTTGCGGCCGGACCGTTATGTTGCGGCGGGCGTCGCGATCGATGCGGCGCCCGGTGAAACGGACCGGGTGTTGCAGGCGGTGGTGGCCCTGTCACAGCGCGGCGCACCCACCGGTGTGCAGTCCGCACCCGTGGACATCCGGGTCGAGGAGTGGCAGCCGGGCTCTTAGAGAATATAAAAAATATGTTGTTTTTCAATTACTTATGGAGATACCAATGAGCAACGAACTGATTTCGAAACTGGACGGCCCGGCACTGCGCATCACCATCAACCGGCCCGACGCGGGCAACGGCATGAGCGACGACATGGCCCTGGAACTGACCGGCCTGCTGGAGAATGCCCACAAGACGGCGCAGTTCGTGGTGCTGAAGGCCGCAGGCAAGGACTTCTGCATTGGCCGCGCATCCATGGGTGCGGCCCCGGCCGCCACGCCCGTGCGACCCGAGGCGCTTGAGCGCCGCGATCAGAGCGAGGTGGTGTTCAACTGCTACGGCTCCATCCGTCGTTGCGGCGTGCCCGTAGTCGGCATCGTGCAGGGCAGGGCGCTGGGATTCGGCGCATCCATCGCGGCGTTGTGCGACATCACCATCGCGGCAAGCGACGCGAAATTCCAGATTCCCGAAATGGGCCACAACATCATGCCGACCATGGTGATGTCGGCCATGATCGACCGAGTGCCGCGCAAGCATCTGGCCTATCTCGTGTATTCCACCGATATTTTCTCCGCGGCGGATGCCATGACCTACGGGCTGGTCAGCAAGGTGGTGGCACCGGCAGACCTCGAAAAAGCGGAAGCCGAAATCGTCGCGCGCCTCGCCGCCACGCCGCAACCCGCGCAGACCGGCGTGAAGGAGTTTTTGCGCACTGCCGGCGATATGCACGTCGCGGGAGCCGTGGACTTTGCGCGGAACATTCACGCCGTGGTCAATTCCTCCTCGAAAATGGCCAGGAAATAGAGTTGACAAGCAAGAAGCACCTCGCCACGGAGACCGTGGAATTTGTCCTGAACCGCGAGCATGTCGAGCTCTGCCAGTTGCTGAAACTGGCGGGCATTGCCTCAAGCGGCGGAGAAGGCAAACACATGGTGGCGGACGGCGAGGTCACGGTGGATGGCAAGCCGGAGGACCGCAAGACAGCGAAGATCATCGCCGGCCAGACCGTGCATTGCCGGGGTACCGCGGTTCATGTGAAGGCGGCCTGAGATGGCGGCGGAAGGTTCGGCGAAGAATGCCGAAGGACGCCTGGAGGAGATTGAATCCAAGCTGGCGCTCGCCGAGGATTTGCTGGAGTCCCTGAACCTGACGGTCTACCGGCAACAGCAGCAAATCGAGCGCCTGGAGCGCGCACTGCTTAGCGTGCGCGAGCAGGTTGAGGCGGGAGCCCTCGCGCAGGACCCGGCTGCGCCCAAACACGAATTGCCGCCGCACTACTAGCGAGGCAATGCGTGACTAAGCGGGGAGTCCTTTCCGCTTTGAAAAATGAATCGTTATTGTTTGACGCTGGCGGCCAACCATTGGGCGAGCCCGCGCGCGAGTTCATCGCCCGCAGCTGAAAGCGATCGAACGCCGCCTTCCGCGTTGGCGCCGGTTGCCGGTTGCTCGATTGCAAAATTGCGCGAGGCGATCACCTCGCCGGCGCGCATCAGGCGCGCCTGCAGCCGCAATACGCCACGACTTTTTTCGGGGGTGTCGAACACCTGGCTGAATTCCTCTAGATCCAGGCGCAGCAGGTATTCCGTGCGAACGCCGTCGGAGGGGGCCGATACGTCAGCCTTGCTTGCCCGCCTGAGCGCAGCGCGAAGGCGCTGCGTCAGCAGGGGCGCCGGCGCCATGACCCAGCGGCTGTTGGCGTAAGGCTGGGGGCGAGAAGCGTCGGCATAAGCGAGCCGATAATAAATGGCGGGGGTGTCCATCCATGCCGGTGCCACAATGTCGGCCACGATGACATTGAATGCGATTCCCCGTTCGATTTCGGAGGGTGCGGCCGGTCCGAAATCAAAGGCCGCGATATCCCGGGCGGGTGGGGCAATTGCGCAGGCGGCAAGGGCCAGCAGCGACGCTAAAAGAATGCCAAGGCTCGTGTTGCGTGACATGTTCATTTGCCTCCATTGAAACCGGGCTCGCCGGGACCGGGCCGTGCCGGTGGCGTGCCAAATACGAAACCCTGCGGCTGCTCGACCACGGTGCTGACCACCCGATTGACGGCGCGCTCGACGGCGCGGGTCTCCCGCGAAAGTTCGTCAACCAGCGCATTCACTTTTGGGACGGTTTCTTCATTGACAGTCCGCACCATGGCTCCGGTATCGCGGGCGGTGGCGGCGATCTGATCAAGCGTGGTCATGCGCTCATCCAGCTTCAGGGCGAGTTGGCTCGCCGATGTCATGAGTTTGTCGGCATTTCCCGCAATCTGATCTATTCGTTTGAGGCTTTCCCGTGCATCCCGCGCCAGTTGGCCCGTTTCAACAACGAGTGCGGGTACATCCCGCGTCGCCGACTGCATGGTTTTTGCGACATTGCCGGCATGCCGGGCAAGATCTTCGATTCCGGCGAGTGCATTGCCCATCTTGTTCTGACTTTGCGTGTCGAACATCCCGCCGAGCTTCTCGGTGAGCGCGGCGATGTTGTTGAAAAGCGCCTCGCCTTCGTCAAGAATCGATGGTTTCATTCGGATCTGTGCCGGTTTGCCGTTGTCGGCGAGCAGTGCTTCCTTTGATTTGCCATCCTCGTTCAGTTGTACGTAGGCAATTCCGGTGATGCCCTGGTAACCCAGTTGGGCATAGGTGCCGCCGGTCACCGGCGTGTCGGCCCCGATGCCGATCTCGAGCTGGATGCGCCCGGTTCCGCCCGGTTCCAGGCGAATTGAGGTGACCCGGCCCACGTCGACGCCGCGATAGCGCACCGGGGCATCGGGTTTGAGGCCGTTCACGGAACCGGTGGTGTACATGGTGTAGAAAACCGACTGGGCCTCGCGCTTTCCAAACCACATCACAATCGCGATCAGCGCGGCACCCAGCAGGAGGGTGAACAATCCTGCGGCCAGTGCGTGTGCTTTGCTTTCCATGTCGTGCTCCGGAACGGATCAGGCTTTTCTCAAGCCATCGAGGTTGATGGAAGATCCCGCGGCGGACAGGGCCCGAAGGCCCCGTTCACCGAGGAAGAATTTGAAAATGAAGGGGTGATGCACCGCGACCGCTTCGGCGAGCGATCCATAGACGATCACTTTCTGGTCGGCAAGCACGGCAATCTTGTCCGAGAGCGAAACCAGCGTATCCAGGTCGTGGGTCACCATGACCACGGTGAGGTTGAGCTTTTTGTGCAGCGACTGGATCAGGGTGACGAAGCTTTCACTGCGGTCGGGATCGAGGCCCGCGGTGGGTTCATCCAGAAAAATCAGCTCCGGCTCGAGCACCAGCGCGCGGGCCAGGGCAATGCGCTTGATCATGCCGCCGGAGAGGTCGGAGGGCATCTTCCAGGCATGTCGTCGCTCGATGTCCACCATGTCGAGCTTGAGCATCACCATGTCATGGACGAAATCCTCGTCGAATACGCGAAGCTCGCGCAGCGGAAGGGCGATGTTGTCGTACACCGACAGCGCGCTGTAGAGCGCACCCTCCTGGAACAGCACCCCCCATCGTTTGCGGATCTTTTTCAGGGTTGCGGTATCCGAGTCGTGCAGGGATATGCCGAACACCTTGACCCTGCCCTGTGAGGGTTGCTCAAGGCCGAGCATCTGGCGCATCAGCGTGGTCTTGCCACTGCCCGAGCCGCCGACCAGAGAAACCACTTCGCCGGGATTGACGGTGAGGCTGAGGTCCTGGTGGACCACATGGTCACCAAACCGCGTCCACAGCCCTTCGACTTCGATGATGGGCGTCATAAGAGGTTGATGCCCAGGTCGGCAAACAGCACCGCCAGGATTGCGTCAGCCACGATCACCACGGTGATCGAGGTGACCACGGAGTTGGTGGTGCCCGCGCCCAGGCTTTCGGTATTGGGCTGCACGCGCATGCCGAAGTGGCAGGCGGTCAGCGCGATGAGAACGCCAAATACCACGCCCTTGCCGATGCTGAGCCACAGATTGATGCCGGGCACCACCACCGGCAGGCTGGTAAGGAAGGTGTGAACCGTGATTCCCAGCGTGTGGCTTGCGGCAACTGCACCGCCGACCAGCGCGATGCCTGAAGTCCAAAGGATCAGCAGGGGCAGTGCTATTGCCAGCGCAATAATCTTGGGCAGGATCAGGCGCACCGTGTGCGGGATGCCCATGACGGAAAGCGCATCCAGTTCCTCGGTGACGCGCATCACCCCCAGTTGTGCGGTAATCGAAGAGCCGGAGCGGCCCGCCACCAGCACCGCAGTGATCACCGGGCCCAGTTCGCGGATGATGCCGATGCCCAGGATGTTGACGATGAGGCCGTTGGCGCCAACCGCCTTCAACTGTTCGGAGGACAGGTAGGACAGCACAATGCCGATGAGGAATCCGACCATGGCCGTGATTCCCAGCGCCTGCCCGCCAATGCGGTAGACGCTGGCGGAGATTTCGCGCCAGGGGCCGAGGGTCGGATTGCGGACCAGCGCAGCCGAATCGATCAGCACCTGACCCAGCAGCCGGATGATGCCAGCGCCATGTTCGACCGCGAGCAGCATGCGTGAACCCAGCGCGCGCACGATTGCCAGCGGATCTCTCCCCGGAGGTTCCACATCCCGGGTTTTTGGCGCATCCAGATTATTGAAAAATATTTCCAGATGCGGCGGCAGCGCCAGATGCACCGGACGGCGCTTTCCCCAGGCCTGCCAGATGAGTAGCGCGCCAATGTGATCCAGTCGCTGGATCCGGGTCAGGTCCCATCGGATGCCGGAACGCGCAACGCCTCGCAGGCGAGCCTGCAGGACCTTTGCGCTGGTTTCCAGTGCCCGGATGTCCCACGCGCCGGTAAGTTCGGCGGTCGCGTTGCCATCGGCCGAGCGGACTTCGCTGATTGCCGGGGCAAGAATTAGGGCTGAGGGTGCTGGTACCATGAATGCAGCCGGGCTGACGGGGAATATGCCCCTCCCAGGGCAACGCCGCGAAGCTACCTTGTTTAGCGCGGGAAATCAATTACCTGGCCTGGAAAGGCATCCGCTGGCAATTGATTCGCAGACCCTAATTGCCGGTTCGGCTTTAAACTTCGAACCTGATTACAGCAAATTCAAGTAAAGCAATCGGAGAAAATCATGGCAAACCCCAAACGGATGATGAAACTCGGTGTGTTCCTCAATTGCACGGGACATCACGTCGCCGCGTGGAGACATCCCCAGTCGCAGGCCGATGCGGCCACCAATTTCAGACATTACGTCGAAATGGCGCAGACCGCCGAGCGCGCCAAATGCGACATGGTGTTCCTTGCGGACACCGTGGCCGTGCGCGTGGCCGCCGAGGAGGCCGTGTCGCGCTCCGCCCAGTACGTGGCGGGTTTCGAGCCGATCACGCTGATTTCGGCCATGGCGGCGCTGACCGAGAAGATCGGTTTTGTCGCCACGGCATCCACCAGTTACAGCGAGCCCTACAACGTTGCGCGAATGTTTGCATCGATTGACCAGATCAGCGGAGGCCGCGGCGGCTGGAATATCGTGACCACCGGTGAAAATGCGCCGGCCATGAACTTCGGGCGGACCGAGAACTACGGGCACGCCGAGCGCTATGACAGGGCGCGCGAATTCACGCGAGTGGTGACCGGCCTCTGGGACAGCTGGGAGGACGATGCATTTGTGCTCAATCGCGAGACTGGTCTGTATTTCGATCCGAAGAAACTGCACACTCTCAATCACAAGGGAAAGTGGTTTTCGGTAAAAGGGCCGCTCAACGTGCCGCGTTCGCCACAGGGACAGCCGGTGCTGGTGCAGGCGGGGTCGTCAAACGATGGACGGGGCTTTGCCGCCGAATATGCCGAGACGATCTTCACCGGCCACCTCAACCTGCAATCCGCCCAGGAGTATTACGCGGACCTGAAGTCGCGGGCGCGGGGCTTTGGCCGCGACCCCGGGAGGATCCTCGTGATGCCGGGCCTGAGTCCTGTGGTGGGGCGCACGCAGAAGGAAGCGGACGAAAAACAGGATTATCTGCAATCGCTCGTGCATCCCGTGGTGGCGCGCGAAGTGTTGTCCATGCTGCTGGCCGGCGTGGACATCTCCGAGTATCCGTTGGACGGTCCTCTGCCGGACCTGACTCTGCCTGCAAATGCCGGGCAGAGCACGGCGCAAAACTGGATCAACCTTGCGCGTCGCGAGAATCTGACCATCCGCCAACTCGCATTCCGGGCGACCCACGGACGCGGCAAGGCGGCCGTCATCGGCACGCCGGAGAAGATCGCGGATTACATGCAGGAATGGTTCGAGAATGCGGGCGCCGACGGATTCAACATACAGCCGCCGGTGCAACCCGGGTTCCTGGATGACTTTGTCGAACTGGTGATCCCGGTGTTGCAGGAGCGGGGGGTTGTTCCGCCGCGAATACGAGGGCAGTACCCTGCGGGAAAACCTGGGGCTGCTGCGGCCGGAGAATCGTTACAAGACATCCAGCTATACCAGCGTCGCTTCATGAAGGGATTATGCCCGCGCGCAATTTGCGGACTGATCGCCGGCGTCCTGTCGCTGGCTCCCGTGCCGGCTCTGGCGCAGCTGTCCGGCTACCCCGATAAACCGATCCGAATCATCAATCCGTTTCCCCCGGGCTCTCCGGTGGAATTCATCGGGCGGCAGGTTGCAGACAGGCTTTCACGGGCGTTTGGCCGCCCGGTCCTGCTGGAGAGTCGCACCGGGGCGGGCGGAACGATCGGGGCGAATTTTGTCGCCAAGTCCGCGCCGGACGGGTACACGCTGCTGGTCACGACACCCTCGACCATCGCGGTGGCGCCCTCGCTGTACAAATCCCTGCCCTATGACCCCGTAAAGGAGTTCTCGGGTATCTGGTCGGTGATGTCGGCGGGTCTGGTGGTGGTGGTCAATCCCAAGGTTCCCGCCAATAATCTTGCGGAACTGCTGGCCTATGCGAAGGCCAATCCCGGAAAGCTTGCCTACGCATCCTCCGGTGTCGGCACAACGCAGCATCTGGCGGCGGAGTTGTTCAAGACGCGCACCGGCGCTGACCTGTTACATGTGCCTTACAAGGGCGGGGCCCCGGCCTCGGCCGATCTCATGGCCGGGCATGTTCAGGTCATGTTCGATGCGCTGTCCAATGTGCGGCAGGCGGTGCTCGACGGGCGCCTGCGCGCGCTTGCCGTCCTTCGGGGCAAGCGCGCCCGCGCGCTGCCCGATGTGCCTACCGCCGCCGAGGGGGGCGTCAGCAACGTGGAGCAGCCGGGTTGGGTGGGCGTGTTCGCGCCTTCAGCAACGCCGCCTGACATCCTGAACAAGCTGATTTCGACGACAGTGAAAGAAATGGCGGATCCCGATGTGGTCGCCCGGCTCATGGGGGCTGGAAACGACAATGAGTACATCGTCGGAGAGGCATTGACGAAGAAGCTTGCCGAAGACAATCTGCTGTTCGCCGAAATCGTGAAACGCGCCGGCATCCAACCGGAATAATCAGAATATGAAAATCGAGAAAATCGAAGCCATTGCGCTCTCCATCAAATTGCCGCGCGATTTTCGCGGCAGCATTTACAGCGTGCCGCAAAAAAATGCGGTCGTGACGCGCGTCTATACCGACGAGGGGTTGATCGGCCATTGCGTGAACGGCGAGGGTGAAGCCACGATCCAGCCGCAAATGGTGAAGATCATCGAGGACGAAATCGCCCCCTTGCTTATCGGTCAGGATCCCACCCGGATCGAAGCGCACTGGGACGCCATGTGGCGGCGCGCCACGTGGCGGGGTGGACGTGACATCCGCACCGGTGTGCGGGCGGTGGCCTGCGTCGACAGCGCCCTGTGGGACATTCTGGGCAAGGTCGCCAACCTCCCGCTCTACAGGCTCTGGGGCGGCGCGCGCGATCGTTTGCCCATCATCGCGATCGGCGGCCAGTATCACGATGACTACAAGACGGCCGACTACGGGCGCGAGATGGAGGAGTTCCATGAACTGGGTCTCGCCGGCTGCAAGTTCAAGATCGGCGGCAAGTCACCGCAGGAAGATTTTGAGCGCACGGAGGTGGCGCGCCGTGCCGGCGGTGAGGACTTTGTGCTTTGTGTGGACGCGAATCGTGGGTGGACGCGGGCGGATGCTTTGGCCTTTTTGCGGCTTTCCCCGGGCCTCAACCTGCGCTGGTTCGAGGAACCTTGTGGCTGGGACAATGACCGGCATGACATGGCGCTGCTCAGGTCCATGACGGGTATGCCCATGGTGGCCGGGCAGTCCGAAATCACCGCCGAGGATTGCCGCGATCTGATGCTCGACAAAGCCATTGATGTGTGCAACCTTGATGCGAGCTGGGGGGGAGGACCTAGCGTCTGGCTGCGCGTGGCGCGCATGGCTCAGTGTTTTGGCGTCCAAATGGGGCACCACGGGGAACCGGTGCTGGGCGCGCACCTGCTCGCGGCGGTACAGAATGGCACCTATATGGAAACCCATCACCCCGACCGGGATCCCATCTTTCACCAGATGGTGCAGGGCAGGGGGAAGATCGAACGGGGTGACTATGTCTTGCCCCAAGCTCCGGGATGGGGGCTGGAATTCGACGAGGACTTCATCAAGCGGCACCGCGTCAATTAATGTCGGGCGCCGTAGTTTATTGGGGTATTAACGAGTCCAAGAAATTGGTGGAATTGGCCTGGCGATATGAATAAATCTAATAAAATCAAAATGTTACGATATTTCATTGGTTTCTCTGGCTTGGTCCAGGGTGGAATGGCGAAGCCCTTACATGGCTTCATCTAGCGTGGAGAGTCGTCTCGAAGAGGCGACCCGGCTGATGGCCTCCGGTGATCTGGACGCAGCCGAGGGAATTCTCGGCGATCTCATCCGCGAAGAACCCCAATCCGTCTCTGCATTGCGCCTCTCGGGAACCATCGCCTGCCTGCGTGGAAACAATGCCCGTGCCGTCGAACTCATCGACAAGTTGCTGTTGGTGGATCCGGATGACGTGCAAGCTCTCCTCGTTCGTGCCGCCGCCTGCAACGCCCTGTTTGACTACCCCGCCGCTGAGGCAAGCCTGCGCCATGCACTGGCGCTGAATCCGGCCAGTTACGATGTGAATATCAGCCTTGCAATGACATGTTGGGCCTCGGGTGACCACGCGCAGGCGGAGGCTTCTTTCAAAACCGCGCTGGAAATAGCCCCCCAGTCATTCCTGGCCAACCACTATCTGGGCCGGATATTTGAAGACGAGGAAGAGATGGCGACCGCGGAACAATATTTCCGCCGCGCGATCGAATTGAATCCTGCCAGCGCCGAAACGAGAGCCCTGCTAGGGAAGATTCTGTTAGGGCGGGGCAACATGCCCGAAGCGCTGGAGCAGTTCGAAGCCCTGGTGGCGATGGAACCGGACAAGGAAGCGAACCGGGTGCTCGCGGCGCGCGCGGCTTTTGAATTGGGGCATGAAAAGCTGGCGCGGGCTCATCTCTCCGCGATTGCGGGTGCTACGGACGGATCCGCGGTGAGCTGGAGCAGCGGCAGGCAGCAGGTACTCGAATCGTGGTGCAGGGAACGTCGCGAGGATGTGGTGCGGATTGCGAAAAGCCAGAACCACCGGTTCGACTCGTTCAGGGTGTTGCCTGCCAGCGCCGGCGCACCGAGGGAGCCGGCGTCCTTCACGCCAGAGGTATTTGTCGCGAAGCTGAATGACTGCCGCGTGTTTCCCGTCGATCATCTGATTGCCGCCGCGGATGGTTCGGTATTCATGGCGGAGGTCATGTCGAGTCCATTGCATCGGCCCTACACCAGTCCGCATGTCGCGCAGGCCTGCGACGATGGAAGGCTTCTTCTCAGTCATCCATCGAAAACGACGATATTCGAATCTCCCTGCGCCTACCTCGGTGCGGCTCCCGGCTATTGCGACTGGATTCTGGACTGCGTCACCAGGTTGTGGGCCTACCGCCAGGTGCCTGAGTGGGAGAAGCTGCCTGTTGCAGTCCAGTCAGGCATGACCGCATGGCAGATGGATTTGCTCGCAATGCTGGGATACGATGATTCACGGATTGTGACGGTATCGCACGATTCGGTGGCGATCTTTCGGGATCTGTATGTCGCGTCCCTGTCCGCGCCATTGAATGTGGCGGCGCCGTTTGCGCTCGAATTTCTGAGGCGAACGCTGAAACGGACCATTCCTGACGAGTCATCCACGCCGCGCCGTCTGTTCCTGTCCCGGCAGGGCGCCAGTTCGCGCAGGATCGCGAACTTCCCGGAAATCAAGCCCATCCTCGAACGCGGTGGATTTGAGTGCATCGATTCACAGACCACACCGGCCAGAGAGATCTTTCGCATGATCGGATCGGCAGACGTCATTCTGGGCGTTGAAGGCGCGGCCATGGCCGATGTGTTTTTTGCTTCAGCGAACTGCAGAATCGGATTGGTGACGGCAAACGTGCTTCAGTCACTCCGGTATTGCGCGTCTTCGCGGGCGCTCGGGCAGCCATTCACCTTTCTGCGGGGGGATGCGGTGTTCGATACCAGCGATCATCTGGCGGAGTGCGACATCCTTCTGGCGACGCAGACGCTCGAAGATTTTTTGCGGACCCTTTGACCGCCAGCGGGAAATCGGCACGGGATGTTTTTCATGTGACCCGGATCACCGACTACCCGGTTTTTTCCATTTGAAATGTCCCGATTTGCCGCCCTTTTTTTCCACGAGGTGGATGTCCGCAACGGTCATGGCGCGGTCGACGGCCTTGCACATGTCGTATATCGTCAGCAAGCCCGCCGACACCCCGGCGAGGGCCTCCATTTCAACGCCGGTTCGTCCAAAAGTCTCGGCGGTGACCAACAGGCAAATTGTCGACCGGGAGCGAACGACCCTGAATTCGGCGTCGACACGGGTCAGCGCGATCGGGTGAGCCAGGGGTATGAGTTCACTGGCGCGTTTTGCCCCCTGAATCGCGGCTATTCTGGCAATGCCAAGCACATCGCCCTTCTTTGAGGTTCCGGCCTCGACCAGACGGAGCGTTGCAGGCAGCATCCGGATTTCCCCGGTGGCGACCGCAACGCGGTGCGTTTCGGACTTCGCCGAAATGTCCACCATGTGCGCGGCCCCGGCACTGTTGAAATGGGTCAGTGAGCCACCCGTCCTGCCTTCCGTCGTTGCGGCGCCGGTGCGGCGCTTGCCGCGGGATATTGATTTCACGTATTTGCTCCAAAGGAAATGTCAGGCACTTGCAGCTATCATAAGCGCATGAATCGGAAGAGTTGGCTGGCATTTTTGCTTGTGGCGCTGATCCCCCGGGCGCTCAGCCAGGGTTTGCCCGAACTCGGCGATGTTTCATCGGCTGATTTTTCGCCGCAAATGGAAAAGCGCATCGGCGAGGAAGCGTACCGGAGCATCCGCTTTCAGGAGGGCAGTTTCGTTGATGACCCGGAAGTTTCCGCCTATATCAATGGCCTTGGGCGGAGGCTGGTTGCCTCAAGTACGGACCGAAACAAGGATTTCGAGTTTTTCTCGATCCAGGATTCCACCATCAACGCCTTTGCGATGCCCGGCGGATACGTGGGCATGCATACAGGCCTGCTGCTTGCCGCCCAGAGCGAATCGGAAATCGCGTCGGTACTCGCGCACGAAATATCACACGTCACGCAAAAGCACATTGCACGCAGCGTAGGCAAGCAGAGCGATCTCACGACAATCAGCATCGCGGCGATGGTCCTCGCCCTCCTTGCCTCAAGGAGTGGGGGTGACCTTTCCATGCTGGCGCTGGCCGGCGCCAATGCCGGGGCCATCCAGGCACAGCTGAATTATTCGCGCGATTTTGAGAGGGAAGCGGACAGGGTGGGGTTCCAGCTGCTGACCGATGCCGGATTCGACGGTCATGCAATGGCGTCGTTCTTCGGGCGACTGCAGTCATCCGGCCGCCTTGGTGACAACAATGCACCCGCCTACCTTCGCACCCACCCCATGTCCGGCGAGCGCATGTCAGACATCCAGAACCGCGCCCAGTTTCTGCCCTACAAGCAGATTCCCGACAGCCTGGATTTTCATCTTGTGAGGGCCAAGCTGCGCGCCGCCATCGGGGATCCGCGCGAGACGGTGCTCGCAGCAACCGAGCAGCTTCGTCAAAAACGTTATGCCTCCGAGGCCGCTGCCCGGTATTTCCTGACAGCCGCGTTTTTGCGTAACAGGGATCTTGCCGGGGCGGATCGGGAGATGGCAAATCTGCGGTCGCTGAAGCTGGCGAATCCGATGATTGACCTGCTGGAGGCCCGTCTTCAGATCGCCCAGAAAAGAATTGCAATTGCGCAAACGATCATCAGGGACTCCCTTTCCCGCACGCCCAGCTACCTGCCGCTGAGGTATGCGCTGGTGCAGCTGTTGCAGGACGCGGGGCAGCATGTTCTCGCGCTGAGGGAGTCCGAGGATCTCGTGAAGCTGGCCGGCAAGGACGCGGATGTTTATGCCATGCGTGCAAGGTCGTTCGCAGCGACGGGTCAGCAGGTCAGGATGCATCAGGCGCTTGCCGAGCAGTATTACCTGATGGGAGCACTGCCGGGCGCCGTGGAGCAGCTTCAAATGGCGCAAAAGGCGGGCGGAGCCGACTTCTTTCAGTCTTCGGTGATTGATGCACGCCTGAGGGAAATCCAGAAGGAGCAGGCGCCACCGGGCAAGCCGCGTTAGGTTTTCACCGCCATTCCGGGATTGCGCGTGTTCAACGCGGAATCCTTTGATATATTGCCGTCCGTGACGAAATCAGGGGTTGTGAAATGATCGAGGTCGACAAGGAACTGGATGCCAGGGGATTGAATTGTCCTTTGCCGATTCTCAGGACGAAAAAGGCTCTGACCGACATGACCAGCGGTCAGGTACTGAAGATTGTTGCCACTGATCCCGGCTCCGTGAAGGATTTTCAGGCCTTTGCCAAGCAGACCGGTCATGTACTCATCCAGCACGACGAGGCGGACAGCGTTCACACGTTCCTGATGCGCAGGAAATAGCCCGCGCCTCGCCGATACGGGCTTCTAGCCGGGGTTCCTCTCGCGCAGGTTGGCCAGTTGCAACCGCAGTCTTTCCGCCAGACCGGTAAATTTCGCCAGCCGCTCCCGCTCCTGCTCCACGACGGCGGCGGGGGCGCGATCAACGAACGATGCGCTCGAAAGTTTTGCATTCGCACGGGAGACTTCCGCTTCATGGCGCGCAATTTCCTTGCCGAGGCGGTCCGCTTCAGCGGCTGCGTCCACTTCAATCTTGAGCATCAGGCGTGAGTCGCCGCAGATGGCAACCGGTGCATCCACCGCAGGCAGGGCCTGCACCATGGAAATCTCCGACAGCCTCGCCAGTGATTTGATGTAGGGAGAGAATGCTTTCATCTGTCCGGGTTCGCCGGTGGCGATGAGCGGTACCTGCGTGGCCGGCGACACCCCCATTTCACCGCGCAGATTGCGGCAGGCTGAAATGATTTCCTTCAGCTTCAGAATGTCTTCCTCCGAAGGCGTGTCGATGCGCGATGCGTCTGCTTCGGGGTAGGGGGCGAGCATGATGCTATCCCCGGATTTTCCGGCAAGCGGGGCAAGCTTCTGCCACAACTCCTCGGTGATGAACGGAATCAGCGGATGCGCCAGTCTCAGTATGGTTTCAAGCACCCGCACGAGGGTCCTGCGGGTTCCGCGTTGTCGCGCGGCGTCTTCATCCTGAAGCTGCACCTTGGCGAATTCCACATACCAGTCGCAATACTCATCCCACACAAACTGGTAGATGGCATTGGAGACATTATCGAAACGGTATTCGGCGAACCCCCTGGCGACCTCCGATTCGGTTCGTTGAAGCAGGCTGATGATCCATTTGTCTGCGAATGAAAGCTCGACCGGCAGGGATTCGTCCGCGCCGCAGTCCTTGTCTTCGGTGTTCATCAGGACAAAGCGTGTCGCGTTCCAGAGTTTGTTGCAGAAATTGCGGTAACCCTCGCAGCGATCGAGATCGAAATTGAGGGTACGTGCGAACGTGGCCTGCGCGGTGAAGGTGAAACGAAGCGCGTCGGCGCCAAAGGCAGGAATTCCCTTGGGATAATTCTTCCTGAGATATTTCTCGACTTTTCCCCGGTGGTCGGAGCGCATCAGGCCGACGGTCGACTTTTCCACGAGCTTCTCGAGGGTAATGCCGTCGATCAGGTCCAGAGGGTCAATGGTGTTGCCCCGGGACTTTGACATCTTTTGCCCCTCGGCATCGCGGATCAAGGCATTGATGTAGACGTGCCTGAACGGAACCTTGCCCGTGAAATGCAGCGTCATCATGATCATCCGTGCGACCCAGAAGAAGATGATGTCAAAACCGGTGACGAGGACGGATGAAGGCAGGTAACGCCCGAGGTCATTGTTTTCCGCAGGCCATCCCAGCGAGGTGAAGGGAACCAGCGCCGAGGAGAACCACGTGTCGAGAACATCGTTGTCGCGGGTAATCGGGCCTTTGTAGCCCTGTTGGTCGGCCTTGGTGCGGGCTTCGTCCTCGTTTCTTGCGACAAACAATTCGCCGGAGGTTCCATACCATGCAGGAATCTGATGCCCCCACCAGAGTTGGCGCGAAATGCACCAGTCCTGGATGTTTTCCAGCCAGTGGTTGTAGACGCCGGTCCAATGGTCCGGATAGAACCGGACGCCCCCTTCCGCAACGGCATTGAGGGCCGGCTTCGCCAGGGATTCCATGCTCATGAACCATTGGTCGGTGAGCATCGGTTCGACGATTTCGCCCGTGCGGCCGGATCTCGGGACGCGAAGGCGATAGGGTTTTTCGGATACGAGCAGGTCCAGGGAGCGAAGGTCCTCGAGGATCCTTTTGCGCGCCGCAAAGCGGTCGAGGCCACGATAGACCTCCGGCGCATTGGCATTCAGGGTCGCATCCAGATTGAATATGTTGATGTTTGCCAGACCATGCCGCTGCCCGACCTTGAAATCGTTGAAGTCGTGCGCCGGTGTGATCTTCACGCAACCGGTTCCGAATTCCACGTCGACATAATCGTCTGCGATGACCGGTATGGACCGGGAGGACAGGGGAAGCAGAGCCTTGCGCCCGACAAATCCGGCAAAGCGTGGATCTGCGGGATTGACGGCGACTGCCGCATCGCCAAGCAGGGTTTCCGGCCTTGTGGTTGCGACGATCAGGGAACCCTGCCCGTCTGCCATCGGATACCGGATTTCCCAGATTTTTCCGTCTTCTTCCTCGGAATCCACCTCGAGATCAGACACGGCAGAGCCGAGTTTGGGATCCCAGTTGACAAGCCGGGTGCCGCGGTAAATCAGGCCCTGCTCATGCAGTCGCACGAACACTTCGACCACCGCTTCGGACATCCGGGCGTCCATGGTGAAATAACCGGCCGACTGTTTGTCGGCATCGGCGTATCCCCAGTTGCACGATGCGCCCAGACGCCTCATCTGCTCGGTAATCGTAGCCCCGGACTGTTTTTTCCATTCCCACACTTTGGAAATGAACGCATCGCGGCCCATTTCCCGGCGATTCCCGCCCTCGGCTTCAAGATTTCTCTCGACCACAATCTGCGTGGCGATGCCGGCGTGATCGGTGCCGACCACCCAGTTCGTGTCATATCCGCGCATGCGGTGGTAACGCACCAGCGCGTCCATGAGGGTTTGCTGGAACGCATGCCCCATGTGAAGGGTGCCGGTGACATTGGGCGGGGGGAGCTGGATGCAGTATCCGGGACGGGTTCCGGGAGCGGACTCGTTGAAATAACCGCGTTTCTCCCACTCGGGATACCAATGGGATTCTATGGCGCTGGGATTGAAACTTTTTTCCATGATCATTGCGCGGTTGCCGCGCCAAAGGCCTTTGTCGAACTATCGGGATGGTCTGATATTGTCGACCAAAATCAGGGATTCTTTTTTTTCGATAGGACCTGTTCAACCGCTCGTGACACGGCAATGCGAACCATGGCTTCTATGTCGATGCGCACCTGGCCTGCGAGGGGCTGCAGCGCGGACCTGAGGTGGTCCTCGAGCCTTTCCTTCAGCGGTTCGCCGAGGATTTCGTCGATCCGGGGCGCCAGCACGCGCATGACCTCCTGGAGCAGATGGTCATCCGGCACGCTGGCTGCAGGCAGCACCTCCGGCGTCGGGGATTCCGTGAAATCGGTGGTGGCATGGTCATCGGGATCGATTCCCGGCGCAGAGACTATTTCCGTCAGGACGGGAAAATCGGCATCGACGGCATGGCTGGCCCCGCCGCGATACCGGCCCAGCAGCGCATCGGTCTTGTCAAGCAGGTCGTTCGAATCGCTCATTTTGCCGGGACTTTCGAGAGGTTCACGTGATTGACTTCGTAACCCCTCTCCTTGTAGTGCTTCCAGCGCGTGCGGGCAGCGGCCTGATCGCCATCTTCTGAACTGACAATTTCAATCAGGCGACGGAACCGCCCAAATGCCGCTGGAAAGGTATCTGCCAGGTTGACAAGGAGTTGGTCCGGGCCGCTGTTCTCCAGCACCGGCACGATGATTACCGGGGTGTGGACAGCCATGCGATCCGTTGAAAGGCAATGCGGTATGAATCCCGTCGCCGGATAGGACCAGAGCATGTTGTCCAGGGCACGTGCAACGGAATCCTCGGGCGCAAATATCGTCACGGCAATGTCCTGAGACAACGCCTTGGCCGCAAGTTTGCATACAACCTGCAGCCTTGACTGATCGGTGGAATAGAAATCTATTCGGGTCATTTTGAGCGTCAGTTGGCGTCGTTATTGTTATTGATATGTGCCTGCGGGTTCGCAACGGTGCAGTCAGCGACGCGCCTTGCTGCCCGCTTTCCTGAGCAGGTAATTGGTCAGCAGCGGAATGGGTCTTCCGGTGGCTCCCTTTTCCTTTCCGGATTTCCATGCGATGCCGGCGATGTCCAGATGTGCCCAGTCATACTGTTTGGCAAACCGTGACAGGAAGCAGGCTGCAGTGACGCTGCCGGCAGCGCGCCCTCCGATGTTTGCAAAATCGGCGAAGTTGCTATTCAGCTGCTCCTGGTAGTCATCCCAAAGGGGCATGCGCCAGGTGCGGTCCCAGCTGCGTTCGCCTGCGGCCAGCAGTTCATCCGCAACAGCCTCGGAATTCGAAAACAGGCCCGAACAGACGTGACCAAGCGCGATGATGCATGCGCCGGTGAGCGTCGCTATATCGATGACTGCGCTGGGCTCGAATCGCTCGGCATAGGTCATTGCATCGCAGAGAATCAGGCGACCTTCCGCATCGGTGTTCAGTATCTCGACCGTTTGCCCCGACATCGTGGTGACGATGTCCCCTGGCTTGCTGGCCGCGCCGCCAGGCATGTTTTCGGTGGTCGGGATTATCCCGATGACATTCAGACGGATTTTCAATTCTGCGGCGGCGCGCAGGGTGCCGATGACCGCAGCGGCCCCGCACATGTCGAATTTCATTTCATCCATGTCCCCGGCCGCCTTGATGGAGATGCCGCCCGTGTCAAACGTGACGCCTTTGCCGATCAGCACCACCGGTTTGTCCTTTTTCGCGGCACCGCGGTGGTGGAGAACGATGAACTTGGGCGGTTC
>CAIUKQ010000111.1 GCA_903899705.1 uncultured beta proteobacterium | reverse complement strand
GATTCCCATCTGAAGTTGCGTCTGGATCATCGTTCGTTCTTCAATACTCAACTGTCGGTAGTTTTTCCCCATGCAACATTCTCTCCAAGATATGTTGCACTTGGTTTTTGAGCGCGCCGTGTGTTTCAAAATGAGGGGCTTACCAACAATGCCCCGGACCCTCGTCAATTGCGTGATCGCGGTGAAATTTTTCGCCGGATCGAAACTCATGTTCTTCACCAGGAACTGCCGGATCACATGCGTGGCCGAGCTGCTCGCAAGGATGCTGTAGCCGTCGGGCGCCCCGCGCATCACCTGCTCGGCGGCAAACACATACTGGGTGACAACACGCAACGGTTTGGACGGAAAGGATTGCGCAAGCGCAATGCAGGGGTACAGGCAGGCATTCGCGAAAAGCAACGCGACGCTGAACGGTATATTCAAGGAATCTCCTTCGTGGGTTGCGGCCCGGCAGGCCAATGAAGGCATCCCGCGCAGTTTAGCGTTTCCGATGCGGCACGACATTGACGTCCTCGCCGCCGCGATGCTACGGTGCGCCGCAACAGCACAAAGCAAACAAAGAAAATACAAGAAAATACCGATGATGAATACAAACGAAAAAAATCAAGGCATCACCGAACACATCGTCGACGAAGTGCGACGGCTCGCGGGCGCTGCGCTGCCCGCCGACGCTCTGGAGGCCGCGCGCAACAGCGTGATGGACTGGATGGGCGTGACCATCGCGGGCGCAGACGACGCCATGGTGCACAGCCTCATTGCCGCCGCGAATGAACAGGGCGGCCTGCCGCAGGCGAGCATCTTCTGGCATGGCGGGCGCACATCCGCCTCTCTTGCCGCGCTCATCAACGGCTCGGCTTCCGACTCGCTCGACTTCGCCGACTCCAACCAGAACATGCGCGGCCATTCAACCCCGGCAGTGGTGGCTACGGCATTCGCCATGGCCGAATCGCGCAAAGTCTCAGGCATCGAGTTTCTCCGCGGCGTGATCGCGGGCGTGGAAACCGAGTGCCGCGTGGGGCTGCTTGTGCAAAAGGGCCTCAAGCCCGGCTTTCATCCCACCGGCAATATCGCGCCCTTTGGCGCGGCCGCCGCCGCGGCATGGCTGCGCGACCTGCCCGCCGAGCGCTGGCCGCACGCATTGGGCGTGGTGGCGACTCAGGCATCCGGCCTTCACAATTCCGGGGGCACCATGTCCAAGCCGTTTCATTCCGGCAAGGCCGCGATGAATGGCATTCTCTCTGCCAGCCTCGCCGCGCACGGTTTCAACGGCCGCGTCAATGCCATCGAGGCCTCGGAAGGATTCCTGTCGACCCATTCGGACTCCGTGGGCGAGGAACTGATGCGTTCGGCCGATGGCCGCTACCTGATTCTCGACACCGGCTTCAAATCGCATGCCGCCTGCGGCCTCACGCACGACACCATCGACAACATCCTCCAGGCCAAGCGAGAACATGGATTGACGGCGGAGAAGATCCGGCACATCGACATCGACGTGCCGGTACTGCACCTTCGCGTGTGCAATATCCAGGTGCCGGTTACGGGTTTACAAGCGAAATTCAGCCTGCGCGCAGTGGCGGCCATGGCCCTCCTGGGTGACGACACCACCGACATCAATGCCTACACCGCCGAGCTGGCCGCGAGGCCGGATCTTGTCGCGCTGAGTGACCGCACCACGGTCAACGGGCGCGAGGAACTCAAGAGCGCGTCGGTGGCCAACATCGAACTCACCGACGGCACGCACATCAGCGTGAAAAGCGACAGCCGCACGCCCTCGCGCGATCAGGCAAAAAAACGCGAAGCCGTCAGCCGCAAATTCCTTCTGCTGGTCACGCCCGTACTGGGTAGAGAGCAGGCCGAAGCGCTACATCGCAGCATCGGTTCGCTGCAAGACCTGGATTCCGTTGCACCGCTGATCGAAGGCTCCCTGAAGTGCGTCGCCGCAGCAGCATAAATTTCTTAATAATCAACATGTTAAATAAAACCCCGGAAGGACACCTATGAGCACAACTCCATGCGCTCTGATTGTCGGTGTCGGCAAGGGACTCTCGGCATCACTCGCCCGGCTCTTCGCGCGCGAGGGCATGCAGGTTGCACTTGCGGCCAGAGACACCGGCAAGCTCGCGGGCCTTGTCGCAGAGACCGGCGCGCTGGCCGTGGCCTGCGATGCGTCGGTGCCGGCCGATGTCGATCGGCTGTTCGCAGAAGTGGACTCGAAATGCGGCACGCCGCAGCTTGTGGTCTATAACGCCAACTATCGCACCCGGGGCGCGATCGCCGGCCTTGATCCGGCAGAAGTACAACGCACCCTGCAGGTGAGCGCCTTCGCAGGTTTCCTGGTGGGTCAGGCCGCGGCCCGGTGCATGCTGCCACGCGGGAACGGCAGCATCTTCTTTACCGGTGCTTCGGCCAGCATCAAGGGCTTTGCCAATTCATCCGCGTTTGCCATGGGCAAGTTCGCGCTGCGGGGCCTCGCGCAAAGCATGGCGCGGGAACTGGGCCCACAGGGGCTGCACGTGGCGCATTTCGTCATCGACGGCGGCATCCGCAGTTCGCCCGCCGATGCACGCGGCGCCGAGCGCGGGCCGGACGGCCTGTTGCTGCCCGATGACATCGCCCAATCGTATCTTCACGTGCACCGGCAGCAGCGAAGCAGCTGGAGCTGGGAAATCGATCTCCGTCCATGGACGGAGAAATTCTAGTCAGCCGAATTTTTGACCGGCAAGGCAGCGGGAGAAAGTTTGACGAGTCCAGGAGAACACTATGAACGCAGCCGTGCTGGATCAGGATGGCGCCGTCGCCGCGGTGCTCAATTACCACCTCGACGATGGCACCAAGCCGGTCAACGAGACATTCGGCCCGGCCAACATCCATGGCCGATCCACAGGTACGCCTGACAGGCAACAGATGCGCATCGCGAATGCCCGCCTTATTGCAGGGCAGCTCACTCTCGATAAACAAGGATTCTGCCTCGCGCGTCACCACACCGCCGTGAAAAATATCCTCGACAAGGAGGAGTTGAAGGCCGTGTACTACCCGGAGATGGAGCGGCTGGTGTGCGAGGTCTCGGGCGCATACCGCGCGGTGCTTTTCGATCACACCATCCGCCATGGCGACGAGGCGACACGGGAAGAAAAGCTTTTGCGCGAACCGGTGTTCTATGTTCATAACGACTACACCGAAGCCTCGGCACCGCGCCGGCTGCGTGAACTGCTACCCGACGAAGCCGATGCCCTCCTCGCAAAACGCTTCGCCATCATCCAGGTGTGGCGCCCGCTGAAGACCATTGCGCGCAATCCGCTGGCTATCGCCGACGCGCGCAGCGTCGCCCTCGCCGACCTACTGCCCTCCGAGCGCCGCTACCCGCATCGCGTCGGCGAAACCTATCGCATCCTCCACAATCCGGCGCACCAGTGGTACCAGTTCCCCGCCATGTCGCCGGAGGAGGCCATCGTGTTCAAGGTTTACGACTCGGCAAAAGACGGCCGCGCACGCTTCACGCCGCACACTTCCTTCGACGACCCCTCCACGCCGGCCGATGCACCGCCACGCGAAAGCATCGAATCGCGTATGTTCGCCTTCTTCAGCTGATTCCCGGCGCTCTGCGCCGCCCCGAAAATTGATCAACAGAATTTTTTTCCTGCTGCTGCTGGCCGCATTGGGCGCTGGCAGCTATGTGTACTGGGAGCGCTCCACGCATGTGCGCAGCACCGACAATGCCTATGTGAACGCCGAAGTGGCGCAGATTTCCGCGCTGGTGTCGGGGCGGATCGTCGAGATGCATGTCAAGGACAACCAGTTTGTAAAAAAAGGCAACCCGCTCTTCGAAGTCGATCCTGCGCCCTACCGCGTCAATGTGGAAAAGGCGCGCGCACAGGTTGCGCTGGCAAGGCAGGGATCCACCCAGGACGGCGCCGAAGTGCGCGCGCTTGAAGCCGAGTTGACCCGCCAGAATTCGGAACTTGAAAACGCCGAGGTTTCCAGAGCCCGCGCCGAGAATCTCGTGGCCAAAGGCTTTCTCGCGCGCCAGGCGGTGGATGACGCGCAATCAAAGGTCAACAGCGGACGCGCCGCGGTCGAGCAGGCCAGGGCGCGGATTGACAAGGCGCGTGTGCTGATCGCCCCGGTGAATTCCCAGTCGCCCGCGGTCGCAGCGGCCCAGGCCACGCTGGCGCAGGCCCAGCTCGACCTCGATCGAACCCGCGTATCAGCACCGCAATCCGGCTGGGTCGTCAACAAATCGCTCACGGCCGGAACCACGGTCAATCCCGGACAGATTCTGTTCGCGATCATTGCCGATCGCAGTTTCTGGATAGATGCGAACTTCAAGGAAACCGAATTGCCGGGACTCATCCCCGGCATGCCGGTTGAGATACATATCGACATGTATCCGGACCACCGGTTTGCCGGGCACATCGAAAGCATTGGCAATGGCACGGGAACGGCCTTCTCGCTGTTGCCACCGCAGAACGCCACCGGCAACTGGGTGAAGGTTGCGCAGCGGGTTCCGGTCAGGATCCGCTTTGACGACTACGACCCCGCGTTCATGCCGCGCGTGGGCGCAACGGCCACCGTGGCCGTGCGCCTGAACTGAGCATGGCGCTGACCCTTTCCGCAGCGCACGCCCCCTCACAGGAAAGTCTCGCCGCGCAGGCCGACCGGTGGATGCTCATCATCTCGGTGATGGCGCCAACCGTGATGATGATGTTATCAAGCACCATCGTGAACGTGAGCGTGCCGGTGATGTCGGGGGAACTGGGCGCCACCAACGACACCATCAGCTGGGTGCTCACCTCCTACATGGTGGCCATGTCCATCGTGCTGCCGCTCACCGGCTACCTGAACGACAAGCTCGGACGGCGCGGCTACCTCCTGTGGTCCATCGCCGGATTCGTTGCCGCTTCTGCGCTTTGCAGCATGGCCACAAGCCTCGAGCAGATGGTGTTGTGCCGCATTCTGCAGGGCGCCTCCGGCGCCGCCTTCGTTCCGCTTTCGCGCACCATCGTCGCCGATGCCTATCCGCGCCACCAGGCCGCGCGGGCCATGGCGGTATGGGGCCTGGGTGTGGTGGGCGCGCCGATTTTCGGGCCGACGCTGGGCGGCTATCTCACCGAGACTTTCAACTGGCGCTGGATTTTTTATATCAATATTCCGATCGGCATTCTGGGCTTCCTGCTCGCGGCGCGATTCGTGCCGGAAACGCCGACAAAAGACAGGCCCATGGACTGGCTGGGTCTTGTCAGCCTCGCCTTCGCGGTGGGCGCGCTGCAACTGGTGCTGGATCGCGGACATCGCGATGACTGGTTCGAGTCCACCTTCATCTGCACGGGTGTGGCCGTCGCGCTGATCGCCTTTGCGGTGTTCCTCAACCACAGCCTGCGCCCCAACGAACATCCCATCTTCGATGTGCGCGTATTCGGCGACCTGAATTTTTCGCTGGGGTGCCTCGTCATGGGTGCCACCGGCGTGGCCATGTTTGGCGGCAATTTCCTGCAACCGCTGTTCCTCGACAACCTGCTGCATTACCCCGCGATGACCGCGGGCTTGGTGCTGATGGCGCGCGGCATGGGGAGCCTGGTGAGCATGAGCATTTCGGGGCGCATCGCCGACCGCATGAGCGCCAAGTGGGTGGCGCTACCGGGCGTGCTGACGGGTCTCACCGGCTCGTGGATGATGACCGGCTACAGCACGGACCTCGAACCGATGGACCTCCTGCTACCGCTGTTTCTCCAGGGCGTGGGCATAGGCCTCATTTGGGTGCCGGTATCCGCGCTGGCCTTTTCCACCATTCCCCAGGAGAAATCCGCCGAGGCCTCCGGCGTCTACAGCCTGGTGAGATCGATCACTTCCGCAATGGGCGTTTCGATCACCAGCACCTATCTCGCACGGGAAATTGAAATGCAGTGGAGCGTGCTAAGGGGCCCAATCAACCCCTACAACCCCGCCGTTCAGGCATATCTGCAGCCGATGGACCTGCACTCCCAGGCGCAGGGGATCGCGCTGCTGGCCAATACCGTCACAACCCAGACCAAACTCACCGCTTTCATGAACGGTTTCTGGTTCATCACGGCCAGTTTTGCCGTGATGATTCCGCTGGTGCTGTTGTTGCGAAGCCGGCGCCCTGCAAGGGTCGCCCATGCGGCGGCCCCGGCCGATTAAGAAAGCGCCCTGCTCTTAACGATTCAGCGCCGGTGTTTTTTCGCCGCCGCCTGCAGCGCCTGATAGTCCTCGCGCATTTGCGGACTGGCGTTGATGATTGCCTCCGCTGCTGCCGAAGTCTCGTTCAAATAGCCCTTCTGGTCGGCCGGCGAGAAGCTGATCAGTTCTCCACCGCTTTTCTTCCAGGTCGCGGCGACACGTCCCACATCTTCGACGCCCCAGGTGGAGAACAGCGCCTCGTTCTTGCGCGATTCATCGCGCACCAGCGCTTCAAGGTCCGGCCCCAGGGATTGCATCCACTTTCGGTTCACCAGGCCCGAGGCCACCAGAAAGGTGCCGGGTAGCTGGGTCAGCCCCTTGGCGACGTCGAAGTACTTGAAGGTGGTGAAGATCGCGAATCCACCCGTCAGGCCATCAATGGTCTTGTTCTGCATCGCAGGCAACGCTTCGCCCAGCGGAATCGACAGCGGTGACGCACCCAGGCGTTTGAAGGGCTCCATCTGTATGGGCGCGCCGCCGGGAGCCCGGATCTTTTGGCCCTTGAAGTCGGATATGCGCCGTATCGCCTTGTGCGAGAGGAGCATCATGGGGCCATTGACGAAAGTCACCAGCGATTCGACCCCCTTGCTCGCGCCAAAGGTTGCCAGACGCTTGCGAACATCCGGATCGGCGAAGACACGCTGCGCATGCTCGATGGAATCGAACAGTCCCGGCGCCTCGAACACCTGGAAACGCGGCTCCAGGCCCACGATGAATCCCACCGCGGGAAGTGAAAGCTCAATCGTTCCCAGTGCGACTCCCTCGATGGTTGCCGGCAACTGGCCCAACTGGTTGGCCGGATACAGCTCGACCTTGATCTTGCCGGCGGAACGCTGCTCGACACCCGCCTTCATCGCCTTCATCCACTCGTGCGAGACCTCGTTGATGGTGGGCGAGGACAGCTTCATGGTGAATTGCGCCTGCGCCTGTGCGGCTGCGGACATCAGCATCATGCAGGCGGCGGCACCCGCTGCGGTACTCAACATGGTCGATTTCATTTCATCGCTCTCCTTTGAAAATGGGTGTGCCGGCCTGTCAGGGGCCGGATGCTGCGCAAAATTATCGCCTGAGAAACAAATCCACGCCGACCAGGGAAATCCACGGCACATAGGTAATCAGGCCCAGCGCGATCAGGTACAGGAATATGAACGGGATGATGCCCCGGTAGATATCCTGCAGCTTCAGACCCAGGACCGACTGCGCGACAAAGATATTGATCCCAAAGGGCGGATGAAACAGGCCGATCGCAAGGTTCACCATCACCACAATGCCGAAATGCACCGTGTCGATGCCCGCGGCCTTGACCAGCGGCACGAGCAGAGGACTAAGGAGCAGGATGGAGGACAGAGGATCCAGAAAGCAGCCCACCACGAGCAGAAGAATATTTATTGTAATCAACAACATCCATGGCGAATAGTCAACGGATTGCAGCCATTGAACCAGTGTGGCGGGCACCTGATTGACGGTTAGCAGCCATGCATACACGCTCGCGCAGGCGACGATCACCAGAATCTGCCCGGTGAACAGCGCCGTGGTTCCCGCCGCCTCGATCACATCACGCCACGAGAGTTCACGATAGATGAACCGCGTGACAATGGCCGCGTAGATGCAGGCGACCGCCGCCGCTTCGGTGGGCGAGAAAACACCGCCATAGATACCACCCAGGATGATGAAGGGCGCCCCCAGGGCCCAGATGCCGCGCCAGGCGGCGCGCGCAAAGCGGCCCAAGTCGAAGGCTTCCCCAGCGCCGATGCCGTGGCGGCGCGCATACCAGATGACGTACAACGCGAGCATTGCGGCAATCAACAGTCCCGGAAGTATTCCCGCCGCATACAGCCGAGGCACCGATTCCGAGGCCGCCGAGCCGTACACAATCATGGGAATGCTGGGAGGGATGATGATGTCGATGGCTCCCACCGCGGTGATCAGTCCAGCCGAAAAGGTTTCGGGGTAGCCGGCGCGGCGCATGGCCGGGTACATCACCTTTCCCACGGTGGCGACGGTAGCGGCACTGGCGCCGGAGATCGCGCCAAAGATCGCCGAAGTGCCCACCGTGGTGACCCCGAGGCTCCCGCGCACCGAACCCACGCCCGCCTGAACAAAATCAACCAGCCGCTGCGCCACCGAACCGCGCCCCATCAGTTCGCCTGCATAAATGAAATAAGGCACTGCCAGCAGCGCGAAGGAATTCACGCCTCCAAAGAGGTTCTGGTGCAAAGCTGCCAGCGGCACATGCATGAAAAACACCAGTGCCACGGTGACCGCAGACAACAACACCAGGAAGATGGGAAATCCCAGCAGCAGCAGGAAGACGGGCAGAACCCCTAACGCGAAACTCATCCCGCGCTCCCGCCAACAGCCGCAGGATACTTTCGCCTGAATACCAGCTTCCACATCTGCCACAGCGCTATGCACAATATCAGGCTGAATCCCAGCGCCACGCCGCTGTGCGGAATCCACATCGGCACCTGCGCCACGTCGGAGAGCCGCCCGAGCGAGTGCATGTCGTACGCATACTGGCCGGAGAGGAACACCACCACAGCGGAGAGCACGATCATTGTCGCCAGTTCGAGAAACTGCACCCACAAGCGCAGGGCCGCCGGCAGCATCCGGAACAGCAGGTCCATGCGCAGATGCATATGACGCCATGTCGCCACCACGGCACCCATGAACGCCATCCAGATCATGATGTAGATCTGGATTTCATCGGCCCAGAGGATGGTCTCGCCGAAGACATAGCGGCCGATGACATTGACGAAACTGAGAATCACGGCGGCGGCGAATGCCACGGCAAGCACGCGTTCGATCCAGAAGCTGAGCGATTCGAAGAATTTATCCATCCGCCTCCGACCCATTGATTCTGTCATTGCGCCCCGGTGTTTGCATCGCCATGCGACGCGCCCATGCAAACCCGGCGGATTCTACCTGCGTGGTCCTCATGCGGCTTGCGCCGTGCCGCCACTCTTGCGCAAAGATTCGCGTATCCTGCGCGGCTCTCCACCGCCATCCGGTTCAATCCATGATTCATCCATACCCGCAATGAGCGAGCCTGGTCATACGGCCCGCGAAGTGCTGGGCCTGCGCGATTTCCGGCTGTTCGCGTCGGCAACCTTCATGACCGCCGGCCTGCAGCAGATGCAGGCAGTTGCCGTGGGCTGGGATCTCTACGAGCGCACCGGATCGGTGATGTCACTGGCATGGATCGGTGTGGCGCAGTTCCTGCCGGTGATGCTGCTGTTCCTGCCGGCCGGACAGATCGCCGACCGCTTCGACCGGCGCCTTGTCATGGTGGCAAGCCAGGCCACCTTCGCCGTTGGTTCCATCGGTCTTTCAGTGTCGGCGCTGATCCATGCCGACCCGCTGTGGATATTCGGCTTTCTTTTCGTCACCGGCATCGGACAGGTGCTCAACCGCCCCTCGCGGGACGCGCTCCTGCCGATGATCGTGCCCACGCGGCTGATTCCCAATGCGCTCGCTCTCAATTCCAGCCTTTTCCAGGTGTCATCGATCGGTGGCCCCGCGCTGGCAGGCGTGCTGATCGCATCCGCTGGATCGGCCGCAGGGGTGTACTTCATCAACCTCGCACTGTCACTGGTCACCATGGTGCTGGCCCTCGCGATCCGCGTGCGTCCGGTGGCCGTGACCAAGCGACCGCCACTGACTCTGGATGCCATGTTCGCCGGGGTACGTCACGTCATCAGGACACGCCTGATCCTGGGCGTGATGATCGTGGACCTGTTCGCGGTGATGTTCGGCGGCGTGTCGGCGTTGCTGCCGGTTTTCGCCAAGGACGTCCTGCACGTGGGGCCGGTGGGCCTTGGCTGGCTCGCCTCGGCGCAGGCGCTTGGAGCGCTGGTGATGGGCGTGACGCAGGGCCTTCGCAAACCCACGCGACACGCCGGCAACACCTTCACGATTGCGGTGGCCTGTTATGGCCTTGCCATGGGCATCTTCGGCCTGTCGGAGACATTCCTGTTGTCTTTCCTCGCACTGGTGGTGGCCGGCGCGATGGACAACCTCTCCGTGGTACTGCGCCATTCAGTGGTGCAGATATTCACACCGGATGAACTGCGCGGCCGTGTCTCTGCGGTCAACCGCGTGTTCGTCGATTCATCGAATCACGTGGGCACCATCGAAACAAGCCTTCTGGCAGGACTGACCTCACCGGGTTTCTGCGCCATCACCGGCGGCCTGATCACCATCGCCGTCGCCATCATCGCCCGCCAGCGCTTCCACGAACTGCGCGACCTCAAAACGCTGACGCGAACACAGTAAGGCTCGGCGCAGCTTGCCGAACCGTCACGGGGCGATGGGGGAAGAGGGCCCTCCCTCTTCCCCCGTGCTGAAGCTTTCCCGGATTACAAGTGTGCCGACGCTATGCGTCAGGACGCTTGTAATCTTTTTCACTGAATTTCGGTCCGCCCTTCTGCGACTTGAGGTAATCCTCCACGTGCGCGGTCGGGTCGATGGCCCTGGCCTGCCGCGCGCCCACCAGCTGATCCAGGCGGATGGCATCGAGCAGCGACATGTTGCGGCCCATCTGCACGGCAATCTTGTGGTGCTGCAGGGGCGCCATGTGACGCGAAGCGATTTCCCGGGCCAGTCGTATCGTCGTCGATTCCAGATCCTTCTCCGGCATAGCCAGCGACACCAGACCCATGCGATCGGCTTCGGCACCCGTGACGTTCTGCGCGGTCAGCGCGATGTAGGCCGCCTTCTTGATCGGGATCTGCGCGTGAAACAGGGTGCTCGTGGCAATCTGCCCGAAGCTGCCCCGCGGAATTTCGGGCATGCCCAGGTTGGCATTGTCGGCGGCGAAAATCAGGTCATGCACGTTCATCAGGCCGAAGGCGCCGCCCAGGCAGTAGCCGTGCACCTGCGCGATGGTGATGCGCGGGAAATTGACCATCTGCTCGGTGAGCGCAATGTTCCAGGTGGGGCGATCCCAATCCGTGAGGCCGGCGTTGCTCACCGAACGCAGGAAATGAAGGTCCAGGCCAGAGCTGTAAACAGGGCCGGCGCCTTTGCTGATCAGCACCTTCAGGTCCTGGTCGGCGCGCACGATGTCAAGCGACTCGGTAAACCCCTCGAGAATGATCCGCGTCAGTGCGTTGCGCTTCTCCGGCCGGTTGATGACGATGCGCGCGACTCCAGCGTCGTCAAGCCGCTCCAGGTAAACCTCGCCCCAGTCCTTCAGTCTCTTCCATACATCGGCCATGCTCATTTCCTTTTCAATTCAGTAGGGATTGCTCCGGAACGCTCTCAAGAGCCTGCGTCCATCCCGCGTTTGCCGAAGGGCGGCTAGTTTGCCATGCCTCGCCGGCTGACGTAAGCTGCGCTGCAAATTTTGCGACGCGTCGTCGCACCGGCCGGTGCGCTGATCACCGGTGACATCTCTGGAGACATTTGTGTTTTACGAAACCGACAAGAACGACCACGGCCTTCGCTACAACCCCTTCAAATCCATCTGCGTGCCCCGGCCCATCGCCTGGATATCCTCGCTTAGCAAGACCGGCGTGCTCAATGTCGCCCCCTTCAGCCAGTTCACCAACGTCAGCTACGACCCGCCCATGGTTGTTTTTTCCTCGAGCGACCGCGGCAACGGCAACCAGAAGGACACGGTGCAGAACATCCTCGACACCAAGGAGTTCGTGGTCAACATGGCCACCTGGGAATTGCGCGACGAAGTGGAAATCACCGGCCAAGACGTGAACCCGGAGGTCGATGAGGCAAAGCTGGCGGGTCTGGAAATGACGCCCTCGCAATTGGTGAAACCCCCACGCATCGCGCGCTCACCCATCCAGATGGAATGCGTTTTCTACTCATCCATGACCGTTCCCGGCAAAAAAGGACCGCACCATCTGATGGTGGGGCGTGTCATCGGCGTGCATATCAAGGACGAGGTGATCGGCGCCGACGGGAAGCTGGACATTCTGAAGATCCGGCCGCTCGCGCGACTGGGATATCTCGATTACACCAGCGTCGAGTCGCTGTTCACGATGCTGCCCAAAGGTCCGGAAGCGGAAGCGGCCGCGCGCGGGCGGGCGGGGCAGACGTAGGGAACGCCATGAAACATCGCAGCATGGGCTGGGTCCTTGCCGCAGGGCTGGCGTTCGCCATCGCGCCGGTTGCGATGGCGCAGGGTTTTCCCTCAAAACCCATTCGCATGATCGTTCCCTTCCCGGCCGGCGGCACCGCCGACATCGTCGCGCGCCTGATCGGATCGAAATTTTCCGAGCGCATCGGCCAGCCCGTGATCGCGGAGAACCGTGTCGGGGCGGGGGGCACCATCGGCGCCGACCTCGTGGCCAAAGCGGTGCCCGATGGCTACACGATACTGATGACCACCACCGGTTCGCACCTCCTGACCTCGCTTGTCACGAAGAACGTGCCCTACGATCCCTTGCGCGATTTC
>CAIUKQ010000110.1 GCA_903899705.1 uncultured beta proteobacterium | reverse complement strand
CCTGAATGTCGTCTGGGGCCCCTCCCTGGGCGCGGCCGCGGGAGCACGCGCGCTGCAGGAGGGTATGAACAAGCGCTACGGCATCAACATCAGCATCAACTACACACCGGGCCCTTCATTCCCGCAAATGGCCAGCCGTGTGATCCAGGAAATCCAGGCGGGTCGGCCCAATACCACCGATGTTTCCCTGGGCGCGGAGACCACCATCATTTCATTGATGTCGGCCAACGCCTTGCAGCAGGGCAACTGGAGCGAGGCCTTTCCCCACATCCGCCCAGAGATGCAGACCAAGAACGGTGAAGCGGTGCAGATGGTGACGCTATTCACCGGCATCTATTACAACACCCGCTTCATCAAACCAGACGAAGTGCCGAAGAAGATGGCAGATGTGTTCAATCCGAAATGGAAGGGCAAGATCGCCTCAACGCCATATGCCGGCACCTTCGACCGGCTGGCATTGCAATTCGGCCCGGATGTCATCCGTCCCATTGTGCAGAAGACTTCCGAATGGGCCGGCGGTCTTATCCGTTGCGGCGAATACGAGCGGCTGGCCAGCGGCGAATTCATCATGTTCTTCTTCGATTGCGGCCGCGGCGATGACCGCCTGTCGGTGAAAAACGGCGGCCCGATGGAAACCGCCGTTCTGGAGGACGCCGCCATCACCACCAACTGGTTCCTCGCGATTCCCAAAAACACCACCAAACCGAACCTGGCGAAACTCTTTGTCGGCTTTGTCGCAAGCGAAGACGGCCAGAAGATCACGCAGCAGCACGGTTATACCTCGTCGCACTTTGTACCCGGCACCGCCGCCAACGCCCAGGCAAAAGCCCTTGAAGCCAAGGGCGCGAAACTGCTGACCCAGTCGGTTGATCTGCTGAAGGAGCGCGAACCCGAGATGGAGCGCTACCGTCTCGAATACCAGAAGATGATGCAAACGCGGAAGTAGGGCGCATGACGAGCTTTGCACCGGCCGCTCTACTGGGGCGGGCTCCAGAACCTGGCAGTGGCCGGTTCGCCAGGACGCTGCGTTACCTTTGCGGACGGCCGCTGGTGTTTGCATTCGCCGCGGTACCTTTGGCGATCGTGCTGTTGCTCCTGGGAGTGATCGTCTATGTCAGTTTCCTCGAAAACCTGAATGATGGCCTGCGCGGTGCGCTGACACTGCGACACTTCGAGGCGCTCAGCGGCGACCCGCTGATCTACAGCGCGCTCTGGAACACCGCCGGATTCACCGCAGTCACCGTGGCCACCGCCATGCTCATCGGCGGCAGCATCGCCTGGCTGGTCGAACGCACCGACCTGCCCGGCAAGCGTCTGGTCTATCTTTTCATGACCATCGGCCTGCTGGTGCCGACATTCTTCATGGCAATGGGCTGGGTGTTCTTCCTGCACCCCCGCATCGGCATGTTCAATGTCTGGATGATGCGTCTCTTCGACCTTGAAAACGCGCCCCTCTCCATCGCCAATGTGGTCGGCATGGGCTGGGTGGAGGGACTGGGCCTCGCGTCGCTGGCATTCATGATGACCAGCCCGATTTTCAAGGCACTCAACCCGTCCCTCGAAGAGGCCGCCACGGTTCACGGCCTCGGACGCTGGGCCACCCTCACCCGGGTGATACTGCCGCTCACCTGGCCGGCACTTCTGGCAAGCGCCATCTATATATCCGTCATCGCCTTCGCGGCGTTCGAGGTGCCGGCGATCATCGGCCTGGGCAACCGCATATTCACTTTTGCGACCGTGGTCTATGTCAAGGTCACACCGGACCAGGGTGTGCCCAACTACGGGCTTGTCGGTGCGGTCAGCGTACTGCTGATCGTGATCTCGGGATTTCTCTCGTGGTGGTATTTTCGCGTGATCCGCCTCTCGCACCGCTATGGCGTGATACAGGGCCGCGGCTACCAGCCCAAACTGTTGAGGCTGGGCAAAAACAAATGGCTTTGCTGGGCCGGATTGCTCGTATATTTCCTGCTCTCCAAACTGATGCCGCTGACATTGATGATCTGGGCCTCGCTGCTGCCCTACTTCCAGCCGTTTTCCATGGAGGCCCTGCAGAACGTCTCGCTTCAGAACTTCGCGATCATTGACTGGCATCTCGTCTGGCGCGGCGCGGTCAACACGCTGGTGCTGGTGTTTGCGGTGCCGACGCTGGCCCTCGTTTTCGGCACCGCCATCTCCTGGATCGTGGTGCGCTCATCCTGGCGCGGCCGCTTCCTGTACGACTGGGTGGCGTTCCTGCCGCATGCCGTGCCCAACCTCATCTTTGCCCTGTCCGCGGTGATCGTTTCGCTGTTCGTTTTGCCCCGCGATTTTCCGCTCTACGGCACGCTCCTGATCCTGGTGATCGTATTCGTGCTGGTGCGCATCAGCCTGGTGACTCGCGTGCTCAACGGCGCGCTCCTGCAGATCAACCGCGAACTCGAGGAGGCCGCCTATGTCAGCGGCCTCGGAACGGTGGCCACACTCTGGAAAGTCATGATGCCGCTGGTGCTGCCGGCCATCCTCAATCTGTGGATCTGGAATGCGTTGCTGTCCTACCGGGAGCTCACCATCGCGACCTTCATGGTCACACAGGAAAACATCACCCTGCCGGTGGTGGTGTGGGGCATGTGGAACGGCGGCCTTGCCGGACAGGCCGCCGCCGTGTCACTGGTCTTCATCGCCCTGCTGATCCCGCTGGTTGCGCTTTATTGGGGACTGCGCGCAAAGTCCGGTTTCGAATACGCGCCCCGCGCCTGATCAATACGGACGTTTCATGATCATTCAGGAACCCGCAACACTGACCACCCAGGATGGCGCGAGCTTTCCGGCAACCCTGCATCACGACGCGGACAAACCGCGTCGCACCGCTTTCGTCATGATGCATCCCAGTTCCGACTGGCAGCAGCAGTTCCTGCTCGGATTGCTGGCAGCGCACGGCTTTGGCGCCCTGGGATGCGCCAACCGCTATGCCGGCCGCGAAGCCGAGTTGCTGCTCGAACACACGCTGCTCGACTGGGCCGCCTGCGTCGATCACCTGCACGCGATGGGTTACTCGAAGGTTGTGGGCATTGGTTACAGCGGCGGCGGCGAGATCGCCACCGGTTACCAGAGCGAATCGGTGATGCCAACCATCAAGGGCACCTGCATGGGTGATCCGCCTGACCTCACCTGCGCCCGCCTGACGCCCATGGACGGGATCGTGATGTTCAACGCGCACGCCGGACGTCCTCACAGTGTGACGCTGGCCCTGGACCCATCGGTGGGCGGTGAGAGCGGCAACGACCCGTTGAAGTACGACGCCTCGCTCGACATGTTCAATCCGCGCAACGTCGCCCCGTTTTCCGAAGAGTTCCGTGCGCTCTATCGCGCCGCGCAGGTAGAGCGCAATCACAAGATCACACGCTGGTGCCAGGGGATGCTCAAAAGCATCCGCTCGGCGGGCAATCCGCTGATGACCGACTTTCCCTTCATCGTGCATCGCACCGACGCCAACCTGCATTTTCTTGACGCCCCGGCGAAGGCCGATGCCGCCGGAAAAAAGGAAAGCACCCGCTGGGGGCTCGATGCGCGAACCGCGAATTACACCCCCGGCCCGCTGCGCGGCAATTCAACGCGCCTGATGATCGTCACGCATGCCTCATGGCTCAGCCAGCGTTCGCTGGCGACGTCGCAGTTCGACGTCATGCGATTCATGCCCCAGTGTCGCGTACCGACGCTCGTGGTCTGGGGCACCGCAGATGCCGCCGGCTCGGCGCAATCCCGCAAGATATTCGATCTGTCTCCCGATCCCGGGAAAACATTTGTCGCCGTCGAAGGCGCAACGCATTTCATGCGTGGGCAGACGGAACTGCAGGCCGCGGTGGCCGACCATATCTGCGCCTGGGCACGGGAACGCGGCCTTGACTGAACAATTCGTTATAGAAACCTTCCAGCCATGATCAAGATCACCCAGTTGCGCAAGGAATTCCCGGCAAAGGACGGCGTTTTCACCGCGCTGCATGCGCTGGATCTGGAGGTCGCACGCGGAGAATTCTTTGTTCTGCTCGGACCGAGCGGTTCGGGCAAGTCGACGCTGCTGCGCTGTGTCGCGGGCATCGACATCCCGGAGGGTGGCGAGATGACCCTCGATGACCGCCTGATTTTTTCGTCCGCGAAAAATGTGCTGGTCCGCCCCGAAGACCGGGGCCTTGGCATGGTGTTCCAGTCCTATGCGGTCTGGCCGCACATGACGGTCTATCAGAATGTCGCGCTGCCGCTCACCCATGGCACGCGCCGCATCGCGACCGGCAAGGTGCGTGATCGCGTCATGCATGCGCTGTCGCTCGTGCAGATGGAAACCTATGCCGACCGACCCGTGCCCTACCTGAGCGGCGGCCAGCAGCAACGCGTCGCATTGGCACGCGCGCTGGCTGTGGAACCCGTGGTGCTGCTGATGGACGAACCGCTGTCCAACCTCGATGCGCGGCTGCGCGAGGAAGTGCGGCATCAGATCCTCAGCGTCACCAAACGCGTCGGTGTCACGGTGTTGTATGTCACGCATGATCAGACCGAGGCCCTGGCACTGGGCGATCGCGTCGCGGTGATGCATCAGGGCCGCATCATGCAGATTGCCCCGCCCAATGATTTGTTCAACCGGCCGGCCAACGCCACCGTTGCCGAGTTTCTGGGCAAGGTGAACTGGCTGGATGGGAGCATTGCGGCGTCCGGTGAAATCAATACCTCCATCGGCAGGATACGGGCCGAGACCGCCGGACTGCAGGGCAAGGTGCGCGTCGGTATCAGGCCTTCCAGCCTGCAGGTATCCGAAACCTCGACAGGCGAAGCCAACGAATTCGGCGCAACGGTTGGAGCAGAAGCCTTCCTTGGTGAACAGATCGAGTTACTGCTGAAACTTCCCGGCAATACCGAACTCGAGCTCCATGCTCCACGCCGCGCACGCGTACGCTGGTTGGACAAGGTTGTATATTGCCGCGTCGACGCATCGGAAGTGCTTGTTTATCAAGAATAAACTGCACTCTTTCCGCCCGGACACAGACCCGGATTTCTTGCCCTGAACGATTCCTGAGGGAATGCCCATGAACAAAAACTTTGTCTTCACCTCCCCCGCGCCGCGCGTGCTGTTCGGCCGCGGCACCGTCAACGCGGTGGCAAAGGAACTCGACCTTCATAAAATCGAGCGCGCCTTCATCCTCTGCGGCGGCTCGGGCATGGAGGTCGCCAAGCGTATCGTTGCCGCATCGCCCAGCCACCACATCGAAATACTCCGGCTCACCGATCCGGGCATCACCGCGGAGGAGTTCAACCGTGCTGTCGAGCATGCGAAAAGAACCGGTGCCAACGGCTTCATTGCCCTGGGTGGCGGCACGCCCATCGGCCTGGGCAAGTCGCTCGCGGCCAACACCGGCATGCGCTATCTGGGCATCCCCACGACTTACTCCGGTTCGGAGATGGCTTCCAACTGGACCTACGGCAAGGGCAAGGATGCGAAGAACGGCAGCAGCCTCGCGGCACTGCCCTCCACCGCCATCTATGACCCGGACCTGACGCTGGGCCTGCCTGCAAAAATCTCCGGCCAGAGCGGCATGAACGCGATGGCGCATGCAGTCGAATCGCTCTATGGCGCCGATCGCAGCCCCGCGGTCGAGATGCTGGCCGAGGCCGCCGTGCGCGAATTGGGTGCCAGCCTGCCGCGCGTGATCGACAAACCCGATGACATTGAGGCGCGCACCGACGCGCTGCACGGCGCCTGGATGGCCGCGGCGTTTCGCGCGCAGGTGGGCGTCGAACACGCCGTCGCACAGAAGATTCGCAACCGCTTCGGCCTGAGCCATGCCGGCACGCATTCGGTGGTTGTGCCTTACGCGCTGGCCTTCAACCGGAACGTCGCAAAATATGCAATGGAAAAAATAGAACGGGCCATGGGCGTGAAGGATGCGGGCCTGGGCCTGTACGACTTCAATGTGCGCCTGGGCATCCCCACCGGCCTCAAGGACCTGGGCATGAAGAAATCGGATATCGAAGACGCCGCCGATTTTGTCGGCGCGACGCCTTTTCCGAATCCGCGGCCGGTGTCACGCGCGGATCTGGTCGAGATCATCACGCAGGCCTGGCACGGCAAACCGCCGCGGTTCTAGACGGGCACGGGCAGCACGATACCGAGGGACCCACCCAGCTCCGTGAGGAAACGCCATGTGGCGGGCGACAATGGCACGCCCTCCTTGCGGTTTTTCTTCGTCGCACGCGCACCACGCTCACCGGGCAGCAGGATTTCATCGAATCCGGTGCGCGGGTTGAGGGACTTGATGGTGCCCGAGAGCTTCTCAATGTCCCGCGCGTAATCCGCCGGGTCGCACAGGGCCTCGACCTTGATCACCACCATCAGCGCGTTCTGCCGGTGGCGGCCGTCACCCGAAGGTCCGATCGTCGCGGCAAGGATGGGCGTGCCGGCCATGACACCGGTGAGGCACTCGATCATGAACGACAGGCCCGACCCCTTGGCGCCGCCTAGCGGCATCGCGATACTTGCCTTGGCCGGATCGACGGTCATCTCGCCACTCTTGTCCAGGGCCCATCCCGGCTCGAGCGTGGCTTCGCCCTTCTTCGCTTGAAGCAATCGTTGCATTGGCACGACGCTGGTGGCCATGTCGAGGATCAGCGGCGTATCGCCACGCGGCACGCCCATGGCAATGGGACTGGTGGAAAGGCTGGGAATGCGTGCACCGTGATACGCCATCATGGGCGGCCCCGAGGCGGCAATGATGGAGGCAAAGCCGCGTCTGGCGAGCCACTCGGTATAAACGCCGATCGCGCCGGTGTGCGTGGTCATCGAGACAATGCCGATGCAGGAGCCGTTCTTGTCGGCGCGCTCCGCCGCCGCTTCGGCCATGGCCATCATCGAAATGGGCCCCGCCGCCCTGGAGGCACGCATCAGCAAAAGCGACGGCCCCTTGTCCTCCAGCGCGACGCGCGCCTGCGTATCGAGCTCTCCGGCGGCGATCATCTCCATGTAGCGCTCGACACGGGAAACGCCATGCGACGCCGTGCCGCGCAAGTCCGCCCAGACGAGCACGCGGGCCAGCGTGGCCGCATCATCGGCGCGCATGCCTTTCGCGACAAAGAGCGCCGCGGTGAAGGATTCCAGCTCGCGGTGATCGGCGATACGAATGGCCACTCAGGCGCCCTTCACGGGAAAGAATTCCGCAAGCCACGGACGCAGCACCTGCATCACGCGCACATTGTCTTCATGAAACATGAAGTGATCGGTCTCGGAGAACAGATGCAGGTCACAGGGCTTGCCCGCGCGCTG
>CAIUKQ010000109.1 GCA_903899705.1 uncultured beta proteobacterium | reverse complement strand
GGAATGAACGCCGGCTATTGCGGCTCCACTTTCGCAAGCTTGAACAGGGTTGCGTAGTTCGCCTTGTCCTTCACGATGAACTCCGCGAATGCCTCGGGAGGCCCGCCGGCGGGATCCTGCACCACCATGCCGGAGGCGGTCAGAAACTTTTCGCGCAAACCGGGATCATTGAGAAAATTTTTCGTCGATTCCGCATTCAGGCGGCGCACCACATCCTTCGGGGTGCCGGCCGGCGCGAATACGCCAAACCAGAGGATAACGCCGACCTCGATTCCCGATTCGCGAATGGTCGGGGCGGCAGGTGCCATCGGATGGCGGCTGTTGGTGTTCACTGCAAGGACTTTGACCTTTCCCCCTTTGGCCTGCTGCGCAGTCAACCCGAGAGAATAGATCGTGGCATCCACCTCGCCCGACATCACTGCCTGGAATGCGGCGGGAGCCGTTTTGTAAGGAACATTGAACAGTTCCACCTTGCGCACATTGCGCAGCCACTCCATGTACAGCATAGGGCTACCCGCCGCACCGTAAGTGGCCCACTTCACCTTGTTGGGATTCTGCCTGGCGTACTCGATCATTTCGGCGAAGTTGTTGTAGGGCGCGTCGGCGGTCGAAGTAACCGCCGCGGCAAGCGCCCCAAGGTGCGCCACGGGATCAAGGTCTTTCACCGTGTCATAGGGCATCTTCAACCGGACAGCAGGATTTGCTGCAACACTGAAGCCATCGAGCACGCAAAGTGAATGGCCATCCGGAACAGACCGCACGCAGGCCTCGCCGGCGATCATGCCGTCAGCACCCGGACGCGTCTCGATGACAAAGGGCTGCCCCATCACACCGCTTAGCGCCTGCGAAAAACCGCGCGCCGCCAGATCACCCGGACCGCCCGGCGGCGATGAAACAAACATGCGCACAGGCTTCACGGGATACGACTGTGCGACCGCCGTATGAAAGCCTGCCGTACAAAGTGACACGCTTGCCGCGATGATCAGCCCGATTCGATTATTCATTGACCCCTCCCTACTGAAGACGATTAAAAAGCCCTGCAAAACGCCAATATCCCAGATTTCGCACAAGACGGTGCAATGGTCCGTACGGAAAATTGCCGCGCAACGGCGTTCCAGGCCCATTGTGCGGCGCACGCTCCTTGACGGCCGGCCGCACCACGGCAATACTCGCCATTGCTTGCCGGCATTCCTGGAGGAGATGCAGGATGAATGAAAGCAGCGCACCGCAGCGTGACATTCCACCCGTCATGAATCCGATGTCGGGGGGCAGTCCTTCCGGCACCGCCGCAATCGACCCCTCCCAGTTGCCCTTCATGGCCCCCTGCCGCCCCTTGAACGTCCGCGCCCCCATGCGCTGGGTTCGCAAGGGCTGGGCAGACTTCCGGCGAGCGCCGTCACAAAGCCTGGCCTACGGCATCGCCATCATGGTGCTGTCATGGCTGGTGACCGGCGTCGGCCTCAAATATGGAAGCTACTGGTCGGCGCTGATCCTGTTGTCGGGCTTCGTCTTCGTGGCCCCGCTGCTGGCTCTGGGGCTTTACTCGATCAGCAGGCAACTCGGTGACGGCGCAGTGCCATCGCTGGCACGCAGCTTCCAATCAATGCGCAAGTCACTGGGTACGGCCATGGTGTATGCGCTCGGGATGCTGGTGCTGTTTCTGGTGTGGGCGCGCGCGGCATCGATGGTGCACGTGTTTTTCCCGCCCAACAGCAATCCGACCTGGGCCGATCTCGCCACGTTCCTGGGCGTCGGCAGTGCGGTGGGCTCGGTGTTTTCTCTGCTGGCCTTCATGTTCAGCGCCTTTTCGCTCCCCATGATCTGCGACCGGGATGCCGATGCCGTTACCGCCATCGTTACCAGCGTCAACGCGGTGCTCCGCAACAAGCCGGCCATGGCGGTGTGGGTGCTGGTCATTATCGTGCTCACGGCAATAGGGTTCGCCACTGCGATGATCGCCCTCGCCGTTGTCATTCCGTTGCTGGGCTACGCCACCTGGCATGCGTACGAAGAAACCATTGACGCCGCCGCCTGGCCTTCGAACCGCTGATCGGGTCAACCGCATAAAACCCGGCCGCTAGTCTGGGAGTCCCGACGCCAGATCATCGCGCAGCCCCATGGGTTCGCTCTGAAAGATGCGCGCGTCCATAAGGCGCGGCGGCGAATCGATGACCGGAACGAAGTCCATCTGCGACAGGATGTCGCGCTCCAGATCCATGCCCGGTGCGATCTCAACCAACTCCATGCCGCGCCCGGTCAGGCGCAACACGCAGCGCTCGGTGACATACAGCACGGTCTGGGCGCGCTTCACTGCGTATTCGCCGCTGAAGGTCCGGTGCTCAACCTCCGGCTCGAATTTATGTGACACGCCTTCCTGCAAGACACACAGCATCCCCTCCTCGACGGCGATGCGCAGCCCGCCCGCAGTAAATGTGCCGACGAACACCACCTTCTTCGCGTTCTGGCTGATGTTAATGAAACCGCCGGCGCCGGCGAGCGTGGAACCGAACTTGCTGACGTTCAGATTCCCATGGCGATCGGCTTGCGCCATCCCGAGGAAGGCTATGTCAAGTCCGCCACCGTCATAGAAATCAAACTGGTACGGCTGGTCGATGACGGCATGCGTGTTGATCGCGGCACCGAAGTTCAGTCCCGAGGCGGGCAGACCGCCGATGACGCCCGGTTCGGCGGTGAACGTCAGCAAATCGAGAACGCCTTCTTCATTGGCGACATTGGCGATGCCTTCGGGCATGCCGATGCCCAGATTCACCACGGCGTTAAGCCGCAATTCCAGCGCCGCGCGGCGGGCGATGATCTTGCGCTCATCCAGCGGAAGCGGCGGCACCGAGCCAAGCGGCACCCGAATCTCGCCGGAGAAAGCGGGGCTGTACTGCTCGGCAAAGGTCTGCATGTGGTGCTCGGGCTTTTCCGCCACCACCACGCAGTCCACCATCACACCCGGAATCTTGACCTGCCGCGGGTTGAGCGAGCCACGCTCGGCAATGCGCTCCACCTGGACGATGACGATTCCGCCGGAATTGTGGGCGGCCATTGCAATCGCCAGCGCTTCCAGCGTCAGTGCCTCTTTCTCCATGGTGACATTGCCGTCGCTGTCGGCGGTAGTGCCCCGGATGATTCCAACATGGATGGGAAAACTCTTGTAGAGCAGCATTTCCCGGCCGCCGAGGGTGACCAATTCCACCATCTCCTCGCGGGTGCACGCATTCAACTTGCCGCCGCCCCGGCGCGGGTCGACGAAGGTACCCAATCCCACCGTGGTGAGATGTCCCGGACGCCGCGCCGCTATGTCGCGAAAGAGATGGGTAATGACACCCTGAGGCAGGTTATAAGCCTCGATGCGGTTGGCGAGTGCCAGTTCCTGCAGCTTCGGCACCAGCCCCCAATGCCCGCCGATCACGCGCCTCACCAGCCCCTCGTGCGCCAGATGGTTGAGTCCGCGATCCTTGCCGTCGCCCTGCCCGGCGGCATAGACCAGCGTCAGGTTGCGCGGATTCCCGAGCGGCGAGTCGTTGTCACCCCTGCCTGCGAGAAACAGATCCTCCAAAGCGACTGCGACTCCCTCGGCGAAACCGATGCCGACGAAGCCACCCGTCGCGACCGTGTCGCCGTCTCGGATCAACCGAACTGCGTCGTGCGCGGCCACGATCTTTCCGGTGCCTTTACCGCGTATGGCGTCCAGTGCTGTTCGCATTGCAGATTCCGGCATTTCCGCTCCCCCCCTGTACGACCAAAAGGTAAATCAATCCGGAGTTTGACGCCGGTGCGCCATTCATATGCCCGGGTGAATGATCTTGCCGCGCCAGTGCAATGGTGAAATTGCGTTAGATCAATAGCGGTTGGCAGTCCATTGTCCACCGTGTCCTTCGATCCCGGGCCCACGCGCCTGACCGGCCCAATGGCGCCTCCGGTGTTTCGCTTTAGAATCCCGAAGGCATTCACACATCCGAATAATTTTTGGAGCCCTGCACGATGCGACTCATCACCTACCACGCAAAATCCGACAACGGCGTCGGCGTCATGCTCGATGACACCCGCTTCGTTGCGTTGCCCCGCCATGCCCCCGGACTGCCGCACAGCATGAAGACCCTGCTGGGAATGGGAGAAGAAGGTCTGCGCAAGGCCGAGGCGGCAGCCAAAGGCAAGTCCGCCGATTACACCTTCGATGAAGTGGAACTCGACCCGGTGGTGCCGGACCCGCACGCGATCTGGGCGATGGCGCTCAACTACCGAAGCCATATCGAAGAGACCGGACTTCCGACGTCGGACAAATATCCGCATGTTTTTATTCGCGTTCCCGGCACCATCGTCGGGCACAAGCAACCGATACTTTGCCCTGATCCGAGCGTTGCCAGGGCATTCGACCCCGAAGCCGAACTTGCAGTTGTGATTGGCACCCCGGGGCGTCACATACCGGTGGAGCGCGCGCTCGAGCATGTGGCGGGCTACTCATGCGTGAATGAAGGTTCCCTGCGCGAATTCCAGGGACACAACCGGCAGTTTGGTCTCGGCAAGAACTTCGAAGGCTCGGGCAGCTTCGGGCCCTGGCTGATCACGCGGGACGAATACAGCTACAAGGGAGGCAGCGTCATCGGCGCCATCAATGGCATTGCTCGCCAGCGCGGCCAGTTCGACGACCTGCTGTTTTCGGTGGAACAGATCATCCACTACCTGTCGACCGGGGTCGGATTGCGCGCGGGCGACGTCATCTGCACCGGCACGCCGGGACAGTTGCCACCCTCACCCGAGTTCGCTGATCGCGTGGACAACAATCCCAAGATCAAGGTGAAAGGAGCGGTCAACCTGCGTCCCGGAGATGTTGCGACAGTGACAATCCCCGGGATTGGCACACTGGAAAATCCGGTCATCGCCGACATTCCCGCGAAGCACGTCAAAACACTTTACGGCAGCGTGGAGCGCGCGGCGCGCTGAATATTCCGACGATGGAAACGGCACCCGCCCGGCGGCAATCGGAGGAAGTTGGTTTTGCAGTACTCTTGGCGCGAAGTATTCATTGAAGTACACAAGGGAAAAACCACGTGAACAGCCCCCCGCGCATTGACAGAAAAGTCCGTATTGGCGTCGTCGGCATGGGTGTCGGTGCGGCTGAAATCCTCCCGGCGATGGCGGCGTCCGACAAGGTCGAACTGGTCGCCGTCGCCGACACCAATCCGCGCGTGCTCGAAGTATTCCGCCAGCGCTACGGCGGGCGGACGTACAACGACATCGAATCGTTGTGCGCAGATCCCCTAGTCGAGGCGGTATGGATTGCCACCCCCAATCGCTTTCACGCCGCGCACACGGTCATCGCCGCGCGCCACGGCAAGCATGTTGTCGTCGAAAAGCCCATGGCCATTACCATGCAGGAAGCCGAGCAGATGATCGAGGCATCGATCCGGCATGGCATCAAGCTGGTATGCGGCCACACACAGAGTTTTCTGCCCCACGTGCAGGCCATGCGCCGCATCATCCGTTCGGGCGAAGTCGGCCGCCTGTGCGCAATGCATGTCTGGGCCTATACCGACTGGCTGATGCGACCGCGCTCGGCTGATGAACTCGATATTGAACAGGGTGGTGGCGTGCCCTATCGGCAGGCCCCGCATCAGGTTGATACTCTGCGACTGCTCGGCGGTGGGTTGGTGCGCAGCGTCCGCGCTTCCGTCGGCCAATGGTTCAAGGGGCGGCCCATCCCGGGCTACTACAGCGCGTTCATGGAATTCGAGGACGGCACGCCGGCGACCCTGATGCACAACGGCCATGGCTATTTCATAGGCGCCGAACTGGTTCCCTGGGGCCACCAGAACCATCACTACACCCCTGAACAACGCATCGCCGTGCGACGCGACCTGCTTGCCGGCACGAGCGACCAGGACCGCGCCAAGGACGACCTGCGAATCGGTGGCAGCGCCGAACGCGGCAACATCACGACCAAATCAAAACCCAAGCCGTGGGTTCCGAATGACTTGGGCATGCTGATCGTCTCGTGCGAGAAGGGCGACCTTCGGCAGTCGCAGTACGGCATCTTCGTGCACGATGACACCGGCACCCGCGATGTGCCGATCGAGGGCAACGCCAACACGATTACCGGGCGCAGCGCCGAATTGGACGAACTGTGGCGGGCCGTCGTACTTGATCAGCCTGTGCGACATTCCGGCCCATGGGGCATGGCGACACTGGAGGTCTGCCTGGCGATCATGCAATCGGCGCGCGAGCGTCGTGAGATTCGCCTGTCCCATCAGGTTGTCGCACCGGAATGATCGACTTCAGCGCACCTTCCCGGCTTATGAAGGGCTCGTCCCTGTTGCTCCATTCCTTTGCCCTGGCATGCCGCATCGGTGTCGCGACTATCACCACCCTGCTACTGGTCGGTATGGCTGCGGCGCAAACCGCCAGTCCGGTTGCCGGCTTCCCGGGCAGAAACGTGCGCCTGCTGACGCCCTTCCCGCCTGGCGGTGCGAGTGACCTCATAGCGCGAGCGCTCGGCAACGGCTTGCAAGGCCTCTGGGGCAAGCCCGTTGTGATCGAAAATCAACCGGGCGCCGGCGGCATCATTGCCGTAGAAACCGTGGTGCGTTCACAGCCCGACGGCACAACCCTGATTCTCGTTGGAGCGACACCAACGACGGTGATGCCCTTCATGATGGAGAAGCTGAGCTACGACCCGCTCAAGGACCTGTTGCCGATTGCCAACACGGTTTCTATTCCAAACGTGCTGGTGGTGGCGGGCAAATCGAATCACAACACCTTCGCCGAACTGATCGCCGCCGCAAAGGCCAGGCCCGGAACGCTCGACTATGCGTCCAGTGGTCGCGGCCAGTCGCATCACCTGATGATGGAGTACCTGATGAAGGCCACAGGCACCCGCCTCAATGAGATTCCCTACAAGGGTGGTGCGCAAGCGCTGGTGGCGGTAATCAGCGGCGAGGTACAGGCAGCCTGGGTGGCGGTGTCGACAGCGCTGCCCTTGATACGCGGTGGCCAGTTGCGTGGATTGGCGCTGAGCACCCGGGAGCGCTTCGCGCAATTGCCCGAAATCCCTTCGGTGGCAGAACAAGGCTATCCGGGGTTCGATTTTTCCTTCTGGGTCGGCATCTTCGGATCAAGCAGGACACCACCCCTGCTGGTCAGAAAAATCGAGGCCGACGTCAAGACGGTGGTCGAGATCGAGTCGTTTCGAGAGTCAATTCAAAAGATCGGCAACATCATCCGCTACGAGCCGAGCGAACAATTCATAAAGACCATTCGTGAAGAATACGTGCGCAACAAGGCCATCCTCGCACCTTGAATGCGGCCGGCGCTCCCTGCAACCAGGATTCGCTCACCATCGCGACGAAACTTTACACAAGGAATCACGACCATGATGTCGCAAGAAGATAACCTCGCCCTGACCCAGGTTGGCCGCGGCACTCCGGCTGGCGAACTCCTGCGCCGCTATTGGCAGCCTGTCGCTGCCACATGGGAACTGACAGATTCCAACCCGATCATGAAGGTGCGCATCCTCGGCGAAAACCTGGTCCTGTTTCGCACCCGTCCCACCGATGAGGCGACGCCGGTGCAGTACGGCCTGATCGAAGAAAACTGCTCGCATCGCAGCGTTTCGCTCTCCTTTGGCCGTGCCGAGGCGCATGGCTTGCGCTGTCCCTATCACGGCTGGGTTTTCGGACCGACCGGCAAGTGCCTGGAGACTCCGGCCGAACCGGCCGACAGCACCCTCAAGGACCGCATTCGCCATGTTGGTTATCCGGTGGAAAAACTTGGCGGCCTGCTCTTCGCATACCTCGGGCCGGCACCGGCGCCGCTACTGCCGCGCTGGGACGTCCTCGCGCGCGAGGACGGATGGCGTTGGGGCATCATCGAATCGGTGATGGAGTGCAACTGGTTGCAACCGATGGAAAACTCGGTGGATCCGAACCACCTCTACTGGCTGCACGGCTACTTCGGCGCAAACAAGGATGCCGCCAGCAGGGATCGCTTCGCGGCGATCGGTCTGCATGCAGAATTCAACGAGCGCAACGAATTCATCCCCTTTGAATTCGGTATGCAGAAACGTCGCATCACGCCGGGCGTAAACCCGGGCGACCCGGAGCGCACCGAGCAGCACCCGCTGGTGTTTCCCACCGCGCTGCGGCTGATAACGCGCGTGCCAAACGTCGAGGCCCAGGGCTACGAGGGAGTCAAACGCTTCACCGAGGAAGACCGCAAGCGCGGCTGGATGCACAACATGCAGTTTCGCATGCCGATTGACGATTTCCACACGCGCGTCTTCCATGTCTACTTCATGCCCTCGAAGACCACGCGTTCGACGCAGGACGAAGAGGTCATCTTCGAACATTGCCCGCTCAAGGACGAGCAGGGCGCCTACAACTTCCGCGTGGTCACTGCGCAGGATGCGATGGCATGGGAAACGCAGGGCGCGCTGACCAATCGGACACGCGAGAACCTTGGCCACTCCGATCGCGGCATCGTCATTTTCAGGCGCATGCTCAAGGAACAGATCGAAATCGTGAAACAGGGCCGCGATCCGCTCGGCACAATCCGCGACCCTGCAAAAAATGCACCCGATCTTTGTGCGCACCACGAAGCCCACGGCGTGCCGCGCGGGGCTTAAAGCCCGCGAAACAAATATCAAGCCAATTCAGAGGAATCGACATGCAATTGATGTGCATATTTAATCAGACATTGCCGCGTATGCGGCCCATCCTGATGCTGATGGTTGCGTTGTCCACAGGCAACTGCCTCGCCCAGACCCAGAGTCCCGCCCAGGTGCTGGCCGGCTTTCCCAGTCGGCCTGTAAAGCTCGTCGTCCCCTACCCGCCCGGAGGCGCCGGCGACCTGATCGCACGCAGCCTCGGCGCGGGACTGCAGAACATCTGGGGCAAGTCGGTGGTGGTAGAAAACCAGGCCGGCGCTTCGGGCGTCATCGCCGTTGAAACGACATTGCGCGCACCGGCAGATGGCACCACGCTGGCATTGCTTGGTTCATCCGCAACTTCTGTATTGCCCTTCATGATTGAAAAATTGTCCTTCGATCCCCTGAAGGACCTCGCGCCGATTGCCATCACCGGCGCCATCCCGAACATTCTCGTGGTATCGGGCAAGTCGCCTTATAACAATTTCACTGAATTGATTGCCGCAGCCAAGGCGAGACCCGGCACGCTTGATTACGCCTCAAGCGGCAAGGGCCAGTCACATCACATCATGATGGAATACATGATGCGCGCAACCGGCACGAAGCTGAACGAAATCCCCTACAAGGGCGGAGCCCCGGCGCAGATCGCCGTGATGGGCGGCGAAGTGCAAGCGGCCTGGGTGGCGGTGTCGACCGCCCTTCCGCTGATGCGAGGCGGGCAGTTGCGCGGCCTCGCCATGAGCACCGAGGAGCGTTTCAATTCGGTGCCCGAGGTGCCAACAGTCGCCGAGCAGGGATATCCCGGATTCAACTACACCTTCTGGATGGGCCTCATGGCTTCGGCCAAAACCCCGCCCGCCCTTGTGAAAAAAATGGAAGTCGACATCAAAACGGTGTTCGAAGGTGAGGCCTATCGCGATTCCATCCGCAAGACGGGCAATTTGCTGCGCTTTGAATCAAGCGAGCAGTTCGGAAAAACCATTCGCGACGAATATGCGCGCAACAAAGTCATCCTTGCGCCCTGAGCGTGTTCCCTGCCATTGAAGCGAAACGCACCATGACAATCTACGAAACCCTGTTGCCCCAACGCGAGCATCTCGCGCGCGCCTGCCGCGTGATGGGGAAACTCGATGTCACCAAGAGCACCTACGGGCACATCAGCATGCGGATTCAAGCGCCAGGCCCCGGTGGCGATCTGGTGCTGATACGCGCGCGCGGGCCGGGTGAGTCCGGCATCCGCTACACGGCGCCGGAGGACATCATTCTGGTCGACCTCGACGGCAGGAAAGTCGCGGGGCGGGATGATTTGCACGTGCCAAAGGAGGTATTCATCCACACGCAATTGCTGCGCGCCCGTCCTGACGTTCATTCGGTGCTGCATGCGCATCCGGCAACGGTGATGCTGTTCACCATCTGTGACAAGCCTTTGCTGCCCCTTTTCGGCGCCTACGATCCACAGGCGCTGCGACTGGTGCGCAAGGAGTTGTCGTACTACGACCGCAGCATCCTGATCAGCGACGATGACAAGGGGCGCACCCTGGCCGAAGCCATCCAATCCTCCAAGGCCTGCCTGATGCGCGGCCACGGCATCACCACCTGCGGCGCAACGGTGGAGGAGACAACGCTGACGGCAATCCGCCTCAATGAAGTCGCAGAACTGAACTACAAAGCCTACCTGCTTGGCAATCCGAGGCCGATATCCGATGCCGATCTTGAGGCCTTCGACCAGGGAAAGGAAGTCGAGTGGGCTTCCTACTGGCGGTATTACTGTCGCCTGGTCGACGAGAACTGACAGGCAAGTGGTTCCAATTTTCGGACAGATGGACGATGCAGGATAAAGGATTGCGCATGGTTGCTCACTTCCCCGTCGTAATCGTGGGAGGCGGCCCGATCGGGCTCGCCCTGGCCGCCGACCTCGGCTGGCGCGGCATCTCGTGCCTGGTGCTTGAGCAGACCGATGGCCGCATTGCCCAGCCGAAGATGCTCACGGTGGGTTCGCGCACCATGGAATATTGCCGCCGCTGGGGCATTGCGAAAGAAGTTCGCGCCGCGGCGATCCCGGCCGACTATCCGCGAGTGTCTCTTTACGCAACTTCATTGCGCGGCAAGGCAGTGATGCAGTTCACCGCACCGGGCCCCGGCAATAATTCCTGGCCCTATGGCCCGGAGCCGCGAGAGCGCTGCGGACAAACGTGGTTCGATCCCATATTGAAAAAGTTCGCCGGCTCGCAGCCAGGGGTGAGCATTCGCCACCTTTGCAAGGTGACGCGTATCGAACAGTCGGCCGACACGGTGACGCTTTCGATTGAGGATGCGCACACCGGCAAGTCTGAAACCATCACCGCCGACTATCTGGTGGGGTGCGACGGCGCCGGCAGTTTCACGCGCGGCGCGATGGGTATCAACAGCATCGGGCTCGAGAAAGCCACGCGCAGCATGAACATGTTCTTCGAATGCGATGACCTCGTCTCGCTGCATGACAAGGGACCGGTGCTGATGTTTCACCCCATACGAAAGGTGGGCGGCGGTCTTCTCACCACCATTGACGGCAAGCGGCAATGGCGGCTCTCCACCGAAGATTTTGCGGACGACTACAAGCCCAGCGACGCGGATGTGGCGCGCCGCATCCGAGAGGCGGTGGGCTGCGATTTTGATTTCCGCATCACGGCCATCGTGATCTGGACGCGGCGCCACCTGATTGCCGAGCGCTACCGCGATGGACGGGTTTTCCTCGCTGGCGACGCGGCGCATCAACTCTCGAACTCCGGCGGCTTTGGCATGAACACCGGCATTGGAGACGCACTCGATCTGTCGTGGAAGCTTGAAGCTGCCGTGAAAGGCTGGGCGGGGCCGGGGCTACTCGACAGCTACGAAGCGGAACGCCGGCCGATAGCCCTTCGCAACATCGAGGAGGCACGCGGCAATATCGCCGGGGGTCGCGGCCTTGCGCTGGGGGATGACATCGATGCCGACACGCCGGACGGTGAGGCAACGCGCCAGCGCATCCGCGACCTGATCCTGAAACGAAACCTGCACCGCATCGAAATCAACCCCGGGGTGGAATTGGGCTATCGCTACGAAGGCTCGCCCATCATCTGTCCGGACGGAACACAAGAACCACTAATAGAATCAATTACTTATACGCAGACCGCCCGCCCGGGTTCGCGCGCGCCACACGCCTGGATTGATGGCCATGATCGCTCGACACTGGATGAATTCGGTCAGGGATTCGTGTTGATGTCGTGGGATGCCGACGAAGCCGCACAGACCATTGCCGAAGCCGCGCGCCAACGCGGGCTGCCCTTGCGCGTTGTCCAGGGAACCAGGGAAACAGCGACTCTATACGAACGCAAGTTGGTGATGGTGCGTCCCGATGGGCATGTTGCCTGGCGCGCGGATACCGCGCCTGCAAATTCACTTGATATGGTAGACCGGCTGCGCGGCGTTTGATTCTCATTATTTCGTCCAAACAAAACCACCTGCATCATCCTGCTTGACGTTACCGTAGCGCTTCAGAGCGGCCTTCAGCCTGGAATTCGGCTCGGGCGGACTGTCCATGAGGTCGAGCAACCATTTCCAGTCGCGCGGCGAAAGGGGAATGACATTCTGCCGTTCGATGACACTCTGGGCCTCTTTTAATGCAGCCTGTACCAAAAACTGATTGACTGATACACCCAAGAGTTCGGCGGCACGGCACAGCGTTTCATAAACTTCGTGGGGCACGCGGACACTGATGTTGTCTTGCTTCGCAATGGCGGATCCCATCATCTACTCCTGCGTTGACTTGAGTACACAGTCTAGTGAATAGGCCAATGTCGCGCGACATGGGCGTGAACCGGTGGAATGCCCGCGCTGTTGGCGACTCAGGTTGCTGAAATCACTTCGCCCAAAGCCTTCACGCAGGCTTCGTTCATGGGCTTCGTGCCCACGGTGATCCGGATGAAATCACCGTAACCGGTATCCGCCCACGCATTGATCTGCACGCCCCGCTCCAGCATCCTGCGCGCAACCTGTTGCCCCGACCCCGGGACGCGCACTGACACGAAATTCCCCACCGAGTTCAACGGCGAAAGGCCCAGGGACCGAAGGCCGGCGTCCAGCTGTCTGCGGCCGTCGGCGATGGTATCCAGCACCCATTTCAGATAGGCCGTGTCCTCCAGGGCTGCGAGCGCCGCGGCCTGCGCAAGGATCGGCACATTGAAGACACAGGTGGTGGCTTTAAGCGCCCCCGCGATGGCCTCGGAGCTGCACAACGCATAACCAATACGCATGCCGGCCATGGCGTAGGCTTTGGAGAAAGTACGCGCTACGATCCACGGACCATTGCGCCGCGAGAGAGCCGCCAGCACGTCCGGGCCGCCGGCATGAGCACCGAATTCGTAATAGGCCTCGTCGATGAAGAACAGGCACTCTTCGGGGACTCCCGCGACCAGGTCATCAAGGGCGGCTTCAGAAAGCATTGCGCCCGAGGGATTGTTCGGTGTCACGCAAAAAGCGATGCGTGCTCCTTCCCGCGATCGCGCGATGATGCCCGCCACATCCGGCATGCCGTCCTCGAGATTCTGCACTTCGACAAGAAGAGCGCCGCTTGCACGGACAATCGCGCGATATCCCCAGAAGGTCGGCACCGGAAGAACCACCCGGTCGCCCTGCTGCACAGAAAGGGCGATGGCACCCTGAATCAGTTCTTCGCTGCCATTGCCCCAGACGATGCGCGGCACAGGAATCCCTGTGCGGGCCGTGATGATGTCCGACAGCGCGGGACACTGTGCATCCGGATAGCGATTGATGCTGTCGACTGAATTTCTGATTGCTTCGGTCACACGCGGCGACGGCGGCAGCAGACATTCATTGAGGCCCATGGGAAGAATACTGGCGGTGTCGTGCCCCGCGTGCCGCAGAAAGCCTTCCGTCGGCGGTTCCGGCCTGACGGGCATTTCCTGCAGGACGGCGCGGATATAGGGGAACATCGGTCTGGGGCTCCTCAGGTTGATTGGAAATCCATCCGGGTCAGGGCACATAACACCGGCATGTCGCGCTTTCGGGAGGATTCCGCGAATGTAGCCCTGCCTTGGTGTACCCAGTCTAATATATCCTTTCGCTTTAAATGAGGAACATCAGGATGCAAGCAGCAATCAGTCGCAAAGCGTCGTTACGAGGAGCCCTGCAGCGCCTTCTGATCGCCCTCGCCGCGTGCATGGTATGCACAGCCGCGCACGCTCAATATCCCTTGAAGCCCGTGAAAATCCTGGTCGGCTTTGCACCCGGGGGCGGCATTGACATCATCTCGCGCGCTCTGGGCGAAAAGCTGCAGGCCGGCTGGGGACAGCCGGTCATCATTGAAAATCGGCCCGGCGCGAGCGGACTGATCGCCGCAGAGCAACTGGCGCGCGCCGCCCCGGACGGCTATACCCTGATGGTGACGCCTTCCACCGTTCTGACCTTTGCCCCAGCCCTCTATGAGAAGTTGAGCTTCGACATCTTTCAGGATTTCGCACCTGTCGTGCAACTCGCGGCATCCGAGGTGGCCTATGTCGTGAGCGCATCGCTGCCGGCGGCCAGCTTTCGGGAATTTGTCGCGCTGGCCTCGAAGAATCCCGGGGCAACCGCCTACGCAACCACGGGCAATGCCGGGCTGCCCTATGTGGCCTCGTTGATCGTGAATCAACACACGGGGATGAAACTCAATTTTGTGTCCTACAAGGGAGTGCCCCAGGCCCTGAACGATCTCCTGGGCGGCAATATTCAGCTGTTCGTGGACACGCTTCCCGGCGTCATGGGTCAAGTGAAGGCGGGAAAGCTGAGAATTCTCGCGATACTGGGAGAAAAGCGGGTGTCATCATTGCCCGAAGTACCCACCATCGCGGAAGCCGGCGTGCCGGAAGCAACGGGGCAGTCCTGGAATGCCATGGTGACCCGCGCCAAGACACCCACGGAAATCATTCGTAGGATCAACACCGATCTGGTCACGATCCTCAAGCGCGCCGACATTGCAGAAAGGTTGGCATTGGTCGGGTTTGTGACGCTGGGGGGAACACCCGAGGATTTGGCCGCCGTCATGCGCGCAGATCTCGCAAAGTGGGGCAAGGTCATTCGCACGAACAACATCAAGCCGGAATAATTCCGGCGGGCGAATAGCGGCTAGACCTGTTCCTGTTTGGCCAGATTCTCGATCATCGCCATCAGCACGGCCCGTGCGGTTTTCGCGTCGCGCCCGGAAACACCCGCCAATGCAACGTGATTCACCTCTTCGGCCATCGGGACAAGCTTCCCCTCCAAGGAACGTCCTTTGGGCGTGAGGTACACGTAGATGTTCTTCCTGTTTTCAGGAAGTTGCCTTCGGCTCACGTAACCCAGTTCCTCCATGGCGCGAATGGCCGTGACGGTGGTGGGCTCCATCACGCCGGCCTCATCGCTCAACTGGCGCTGGGTGAGTCCGTCCCGGACCCAGAGGATACGCAGAAAGGCCCAGTGACCGAATGACACCGAATGATCGGAGAGCCGTGTCTGCAGCGCGCGCACCAGAGCACGCGTGGCATCCTTCACCAGATGCGCGATGCGGTCATCGGGCACGGCCTCGCGCCAGTGCCGCAGCACCGGTGCTAGTTCGCCCGGGTGGCCGGCCGGTCGTCCAGCGCGATTTGATTTTTTAATTTGACGTCCTTTCCGGTTCGCGCCGAGCGCAGCACCGCCAGACACACCTCGATGGTTGCGAGCGCCCACTCTCCCCCATGCACCGGCGCGTGACCGTCGACCACCGCGGAATAGAGCTCGTCAATTACTTCAGCCCGCGGCGCGACCCGAAGGGGAACGGGTTCCATCCGGCGTTCGAGATCGCCATGAATCATCACGCCCTCCGGAACCGGCCGGAGATCCGCCCGGTCGCAGCTGATGATGATTTCACCGAAGTGCGCATGGTGCACCGGCACCCGTTCCGAAGGCTTGTACGCATCGCCTCCATAATTGGCATCGCTTTTCATTCGCGCCTCCTGCCCCGCGTCCGTTGCCGCCGCCAAGGTACGGCGTGCGGCTCCATGACCTTCGGGACTTTTCTGTTGCCCACCCTCCCCGACCCAGGCCCGAAATTCGTCGGAATCGAAGTGGCCGTATCCACTGTAGGTCAGGGTCGCAAACGCACCACTCTCGAAAGCCAGCGTGGCGGTATAGGCGCCTTCAGTGGGGCGCTGCGGATCCCAGGCACCCGTCATGGCACGCACCGATTCCGCCATGCCGCCGGCGAGGTAGCAGGCCTCATCAATCTGGTGCGATGCCTGGTTAAACAGCACGCCGCCCCCCTCGCGGGTAACGAGCTCTTCAGGTCGCCGCGGCCGGTACAGGAAATCGGTGTAGTAGAACGCATTGATCATGCGCACCTTGCCCACCTCCCCGCTTGCGATGATCTGCCGCGCGCGCCGGATCGGTGCATCGAAACTGTGGCTGTGACCGACGATGAGCTGGACGCCGGCCTTCTTTGCCGCGGCAATCATTGCGAGGCACTCATGCACGGCAAGCGCCATGGGCTTCTCGATCAGCAGGTGTTTGCCCTTTCGGGCGGCAAGGCAGGCATGCGCCGAGTGAAACTGATGGGGCGTTGCGACATACACGACTTCGACGTTGGGGTCCTCGCACATTTCCTCCGCGGAGGTGTACGCCCGTGCGCCGAATTCCTTTGCGAACATTTCGCGCGCGGCCGCTCGCGGATCGGCGCAGGCCACCAGTTCGACTCTGGGATCGAGGCGCAACGTGGGCAACATCAGGGTGAAACCGCGCCCCAGGCCCAGCACCCCGATGCGCAATTTCCGGCCTGAATTATCTTTGGCGCTCACAGATCGATCACCAGTTCCGCGGACCGCGCCCGTGAGACGCAAAGCATGATCTGGCTCGCATGCTCCTCTTCGTCGAGCACAAGGTCGCGATGGTCCGCTTCTCCTTCGAGCAGGGCGGTGCGGCAGGTGCCGCAGGTGCCACTTTCGCAGGAGGTGGGCGCATCGAAGCCGCAGCTGCGCATCGCCTGGATGATGGACTGGTCCGAACGAACATCCACCACCGCATTGGAGCGCGCAAGCCTCAGGCGAAACGGCTTGTTGTCCGCCATGCGCGTTTGCTCGGCATCGGCAAAGCTCTCGAAATGAATCTGCGAACGCGGCCAGTGACCGCTCATGTCGCGCACGGCGTCCATGAGGGGGCGGGGACCGCAGCAATAGATGTGCGCAGAACCCGGCTTCTCAAGCAGCGGCCACAGGTCGAACGCCCGCGCCGGATCTCCCTGATCGTGATGTATCGTTACCATGGACTTCCAATTGTTTGAGTTGAGTTCATCAATGAACGCGGTAGAGGCCGCATCCCGCGTGAGATAGACCAATCTGAATTTTGCGAGTCCGGATGCGCACAAGTGCCGGATCATGGCCATGATCGGAGTGATGCCGATGCCACCGGCAATAAAGATGAAATTCTTCGCGCCGGGGTTCAGGGGAAAGGCATTCTCCGGCGGCGCCATATCGATCAGCTGTCCGACCTTTGCGTTGTCGACGAGGTCCACCGAACCGCCACGACCCGCTGGGTCGCGCTTCACCGCAATCACGTAACGATCGTTTTCCGCCGGATCATTGCAAAGCGAGTATTTGCGAAGTAACCCCGACGGTGTGCGGACGGTCAGATGGGCGCCGGCACTGAATTCCGGCAGCGCACCCTCTGCCGGATCGCGCAATTCCAGAAGATGGATGCCTTTCGCAATCTCTTCGGACCGGACCACCTTGAGCGGAGTCATATTTGGGTGTATCATAATTTGCTTAGGTTCCTAAGCATATCAGGTCATCCGGAAAATGCCGAGGGGAATTTTCCGGTCCCGAACCGCCAGACCCGCCGGAGGAAACATGTTGACCACCGAAGAGAACGCTCTGCTTTGCCGCGTGGAAGGCGATGCGCCCATGGGCCAAATGATGCGCCGCCATTGGCTGCCCGTATGCATGTCCGAGGAAGTCCCCGAATCCGATGGAAAGCCGGTGCGCGCCAAACTGTTGGGCGAGGAACTCGTGGTGTTTCGCGACTCCGATGGTCGCGTTGGCGTGCTGGATGAGCACTGCCCGCACCGCGGCCCGTCGCTGGTTTATGGTCGCAACGAAGAAGGCGGCCTTCGCTGCCTGTATCACGGCTGGAAATTCGACATCGATGGCACGGTGCTGGAGATGCCTTCCGAGCCGCAGGCCAGCGAACTTGCAAAGAGGATTCGGCACAAAGCCTATGCGGCGCACGAGGGCGGCGGCTATGTCTGGGCCTACATGGGCCCCGCCGCCGAAATGCCCCATTTCCAGATGCCGGCCTGGGCGCCCTCCCCTGACACGCGCATCAGCATCGTCAAAATGCACGCCGCGGCCAACTGGGCGCAGACGCTCGAGGGCGGCATCGATTCAGCCCACAGCTCGAACCTGCACGCCTCGGATATTCAGGCGGCGCGCGTCGATGGTGGCACCAAGGCCACCGCCAGCATCTGGGCGCGCCCCACCACCGACAAGGCGCCGCGCTTTCAGGCGCAAGCCACGCCCTACGGCTTCCGCTATGCCGCCATACGCCGGCCCATCCAGAACGCGGCAACCCAGGACTATGTGCGCATCACCGAATTCATCGCGCCCTTCACGGCATTGATTCCGCCGAACAACGTCTACAACGTCGCGCTGATGAACGTTCCGCTGGATGATTTCAACACCATGTATTACTTCATGGCCTGGAGCGACAAGGGACCCGGCATCGATCAGGAGGCGTGGCGCAAGTTCTGTGGCGCGCAACCCGGTATCGATCTCGACCGCGATTACCGCAAGCTTCGCCATTTCGGGAACGATTACCAGCAGGATCGCAATGCCATGAAGCTGGGCAATTTCACCGGCATCCACGGCATTCCCAATCAGGACATGGCCATGTGGGAATCCATGGCGCCCATCGTTGATCGTTCGCGCGACCGACTGGGTGCAAGCGACCTTGCCATCGTTGAATTCCGCCGGCTGATGGTGGATGCAGTGAAGAAATTCAGTGACGGCGGCAAGGCCATCGGCACGGACCCGTCATGCCCGCCCCATGTGAGTCTTGCGGCGTTTGAAGGCATGGTGCCCAAGGGTACGGACTGGCGCACCCTCGGTTCAGCGCAGGAAAAAGCCGCGGCTTGAGGTAGTTTTTCGACAACCCCTACCGGGGATACTCCGGCGCGTCCGCCAGTTGTTCGAACCCCGAACCCCGGTCGACGCCGGTGCAGGCAAAAAAATTGGGCTCGGCTGCGACAAATTTCGCCGGCAGATCCGGATCCGAATTGACATGCTGGATGATGATGCCTTCCTTTCGCAGCGGCAGATTGAGCACGTCACCCGCTGCCCAGGTGTGCTTGACGCCATCAATCAGCGTGTACCCCCGTCCCTCCAGGATGTACATCACCTGCTCGCCCTGAAATTTCAGGCGCCCCGACCGGCTGCCGGGCGGAATTTCCTGTTCAAAGAACATCTGTGTGGACAGCACCGTGTCGGTGATCGCAGGATGCAGGTACCAGCGCATCAGGCCCTGGCGGTTGATTTCCTGAGGCAATTTCGAACCCTTGATGACCATCAATCCGCTTTTGCGCTGCTCACGCTGGCGATCCCGCATGGCGAACAGCTCGTCCCAGAAATTGGTGGACGCCAGTCTTGCCATGCGTTCGTCCTGATTATCATCCGGCATGAGTCTCTTCCTTGTGGTCGGCTGGGGTTGTGTTTCCCTGAAGCGGTCAGGACCGCTCCTCGAAGGCCTTGTATTCAGGTGACACTTCCGTCTGCGTCATCTCGGAGGCGACATGCTCCTGGATGGCGCGGCGTATGAAGGCCATCCAGACGGCGGGCTTGTCGGGGTTCTCGTTGAAATGCTGGTGCTCGACGCCCTTCTCCCTCAGGGGGAGCAGGACGAGATCACCCTTTTCCCAATCCACGCGCTCGCCGTCAACCATCGAGTATCCGGCGCCATCGATAACATAGATGATCAATCCGCCCTGATGGCGGTGCTTGCCGGATGCGCCGCGAATTTCGTGCGTGAACACGATCCAGTCCTGCAGGGGCGTGTCCTTGATGTTCAGGCCTAGATAGGTGCGCAGCCTGCCCTGGCGGGTGAGGATCTGCGGGCATTCATCCTGTTTGCAGACGACCCGACCCAGCCTGTTGCGTTCGGCCGTTTCCCGATGGAGTTTGATGGCCAGTTCGTAATTGCTCAGGTCCGCTGGTTCCTTCTCACGAACCCGCGACCGTTCAAATTCCGCCATGATCTATTCCTATTCCTTCGTTCATTCTTCCGGAACATAGCGGGTGGCCTTGACGATGCCGCGCCACCGTTCGAATTCCTGCCGGATGATGGTTTCGAATTGCTGCGGGGTGCTGCCGCTGGCTTCGCTGGTCTGCTTTTCGAACAGTGACTTGATCTCCGCGTTGTCGAGCGTATCGCGGATGGATTTATTCAGGGCCTGCACCGTTGCCGGCGATGAGCCACCCCGCACGTAGATTCCAAATCTTTCCTGCGCCAGCACGGTCGGGTGGCCCGCCTCGACAAACGTCGGAATCTGCGGCACGAATCGCGAACGCTTTGGCCCGGTGGTTGCGATGACCCGCACCTTGCCGCTGCGATGGAAGGGTTCGATGTCGGCGAGCGGCCCCATCCATGCGAGAGTCTGTCCGCCCAGCAGATCCTGAATGCCCTGTACCGTGCCCTTGTAGGGAACGGGCGTGAGCTCGATGCCCGCACTCTGCCCGAACAACAGACCAATGAAATGCGGCGTGCCCCCGAGGGCGCCGGTAATGCCATACAGGCCATTCTGTTTCGGGTTGGTCTTGTACCACTCCAGGTACTCCGCCGGATTCGATGCCGGCACGCCAGCGCGAACCACGAACGCAAAATCAAAATAGTTGACCGTTGAGACCGGCATGAGATCCTTCAACGGATCAAAGGAAAGCTTCTCATAGACATGCGGCCACAACGTGGTGATGGAATGCGGCGCGAGCAGAAAGGTGGATCCATCGGCGGGGTTGCCCATGAGGCCCGCCACCGCCGGGGCCTGGCGATGGCCCGCGCGATTCTCAACCACAACCGAGGGCGCATAACTGCCGCGCATCTTTTCGGCGAGTATCCGTCCGACCGCATCGATGGATCCGCCGGGCGGATAACCGATCAGCATCCTTGCCGGTTTGCCGATCCCCTGTGCGAAGGACTGCCGCGCAATGCCTCCCTGGGCAAGTGCCGCGGCGGAGGCCGCTATGAATTGACGACGGGTGAACATGTCTCTTCCTCCTATGCGTCTGCGTTCGCGGGAGCCTTCTGTCCGCCCCCTCGCGTTCCGGCGGGGGAGAAGGCATGCGCCGGCATCGGCGGCAGGGGCGGAATCTTCTTCCCCTGCAGGGGCGGCGACTTGAGATACTGCTCGGCAACACGACGTGCATGCGCCATGAGAATTTCCGGGTCATCCGGATTGCCCGGCACCGAGGAGGCTTCCACGATCTGATCGGAACCATAGGTGGGCACGACGCCGCTGCTACGAATCAGCCCATGTGGATCGCGGCCAGCCTGAACGTCTTTGATCGCCTGGCGCAATTGCCGCCGGAACATGACCACACCCTGATCAAGAGTCCCAAGCTGCTCTAGCGAGTGGCTGGCAATCGAACCCTGGCTCACCATGGCATCGTAATCTCCCGGAATCCGCTGACGTTCGGCGTACGGACGATCTTCTGTCTGCCCGCCTGCCGCCAGCATCGCCCGGTTGCGCACGTCATTGGGCGTGTGGTCATCTTCGCGAAGATGACAAAGGCCGAAATTGACACAGGAATGGTCGTCCACCGGCGTGGTCCATATCGTCATCCAGGGCGGCGAGCATTCCTTCAGCGTCTCGCCGCTTTCGAACACCGAGGTGAGGCTGTGGATGTTGGGTGAGAGGATATCGGTGGAACGGACCCACACCTTGTTGTGCACGTGGCGGGCCGCCAGATAGGCCATCCCCACCGGCGTCTCGACCCACGTGATCTCCGGAAACTGCGCAAACTCGTCTGCGAAACGGCCTTCCCAGGCATGCAGGATCGCCGTGTGCGCCGGGTCCATGGCGTTTTCCTTCACCTGCACCCAATTGCACGCAAAGGGCATGCGCGGGCCCGGGGCGATCTTCATGCCGGGTATGTCGTACTTGTCATACATGGGGAAAGGCGGCTTCAATTCCAGCGGCCCCATATAGGCAAACACCATGCCGCCGAACAAGTGTGCGGGATAGGCGCCCTGTTTGTACTCCTTGCAAAGGCGCTCCGCGGCGCGCTCACCGGGCATCTCAAGAACCGTTCCGTCCACACCAAATACCCGCCCGTGATAACAGCAACGAATGCCATGCTCCTCGACTCGGCCGTATTCCAGTGAGGTCCCGCGATGGGAGCAATGCAAGTGCAACACACCGACCGCGCCGCTTTTGTCGCGAAACACCACCAGATCCTCGCCCAGGGCGCGTACGCGAAAAGGTGCCGCGCTGATCTCGCTTTCGTAGGCGACAGGATGCCAGAACCGGCGCAGATACTCGCCCCCGGGCGTCCCCCTTCCCGTCTGGGTAATGTCGATATCGGGATGACCGTTTATCTCCATGCGATATCCCGCATACGCCAGTTCATTTGAACCGCTTGTTTTCATTGCTCCTCCCTGGAACTCCATTCAATCACGATCATTTTCGCACCCTCGCCGGCCCGAGGCAGGGCCTACTCCCTGATCAGGATGCGCCCGGCCACTTCTTCATCCAGCGCGAATCCGAAGCCGGGAAGCAGCGGCGTTTTGAGGCACACCCCCTCTTCGGTGATCACCTCCTCGAATGCCGGCGTCTTGAACAATTCGTGCCCCTGCAATTCGCTGCGCGGTGCCACGTACTCAATCCACATTACATTGGGGAACGCCGCCGCAGTGTGTGTGTTGACTTCCGGAAACTGCCACGGCGATACCGGCACGCTCCGCGCCGCGGCGTAGGCATTGACCTTCAGCCAATCCGTGAGCCCGCCGGTGGCCAGGTGGCTGGGCTGCGCGATGTCCACGGCACCCGCGTCGATCAGTTGCCTGAACTCGGCAACGCCCGCATGGTTCTCGCCGCCGGCAATCCGTGTGTGACCCGCGCGGCTGCGGACCTTCACGTAGCCGGGAATGTCATCCACCGGCACCGGCTCCTCCAGCCAGTAAACGTCGTAAGGCTCCCAGGCTTTCAACTGCTGGATAGCGATATCGGCAGTCCAGGTGCCGTTCACATCCACCATGATCTTCACACCCGGTCCGACGGCTTCACGCACCGCGCGCACCCGCGCGACCGCATCCTTGAGCGACGTGGCCGGGAAGGACGCGCGCAGTTTGAGCGCCCGATGCCCGTGCTTCACGAGCTTGGCCGCCGATTGCCCCAGCTTGTCCGGCTCCTGATGGAATCCGGCCGTGCAGTAAGTTGGAATATGCTCGCGGCGCCCGCCCAGCAGATCGCACACCGGCACGCCGGCAATCTTGCCCTTGAGATCCCACAACGCAAGGTCGACACCCGAGAGACACATCAAACCAAAACGTCCGCGCACCTGCCGCCACGTGGACTGATACATCAGCCGCCAGATTGACTCGGTATGCAGAGGATTCTGACCTAACAGCAGATTGCGCAGGTTGACGCGAATGTAACGTGCCAGCATGTCGCCTGCCGTGCCATGCGCGGCGACGTTCGAATAAATGAAACCGAGACCCGAGTGTCCCTCATCGGTCCGGATCTCCACGACCAGGGTCTCGCGCCCCACCGACAGGTCGGGAACGGCAACGCCGGCATTGAAACGACGCACCGTGACTTCGGAAATTTTCATGGCTGTGCTCCGGACTGTTTTGCCGATTATTGTCCAGCGCGGCAACGCTCGTTGCCGTTACCGCACACCGGTCTTACGACGACCAGAGCACCTCGTTGCCGGTCGCAGTGATCGCGACCATGGCCGAGACAATGGCGTGATGGCCCGCTTCGTCAGTGACCCCTGCACGCAATGAAACGACATCACCAGCCTGCAGCGTACCACTGTAAGTGGTTGATAATTTTGGAATTTCTTCCAATGCAAGACCGATGCCCGTGCCCAGACTGCCTGCGGTAACCGGGTGCTCGCGACTCGGCCCCCAACCACTCTTCATTGACATGCCCAGATTCGCAACAGTGGCGCCGACCCGTGCCGCTCCGACGAGAGCCTTCAGCGCGGCACGCGCCTTGTCGGCCGCCGGGTTCGCGGCTTTGGACAGCGGCACATGGCCGTCCGCCCAGTAACCGTTGACCCTAACGGAAAGATAGACCTGCAGCGGGTCGACCACCTTGTCCACCGGCACGAGAAAGGGCCGCAGCGTCCTGCCGCCATCGAGGCTCATCAGGGTGCGTACTTCCTGCGCGCCCATCCTGCTGCCCACATGCTCGGCTTCAATCACTGACGCGGTTACGCCGCGTCCTGCGGTATGTGCACCTTTCAGCGCCTCCGCCATGGCGGCAAGGATCGCGCAGCCCTGGCGGATCACCTTCAACTCCTGCGGGCGCTTTGCGCGCATCAGCGCACGGATGCCTTCGCCCGCCTTGCGCGTCGCCTCGGCATCAACGATGTCGTCCACGGACTTGCGCAGCACGGTGCGCAGGTTTTCGCCGCCGACAAATGCGACCGCCCCCTTGTTGGCAGCCATCCATTCGGCCAGCGCCTTGCCCGGCTCCGAGAGCGGGGTGGGTGGCGTCTTGATCCAGGTCTGGCGTGCAGCGATGGGCATCATGTTGCCGGCACCGGCCACATAGAGCTTCGCATCACCGCTGCGCGGAATGATGGCAAGCGCATCGCGCAGCTTGGGCACGAAGTTGGTGAGGTAGACCAGTTCCGAATTGCTGCGACGGTCACCGAAAGCGGCGATTGCCGTCACGCTCGCGGGCAAACATTTCCAGAGCGCAGCCAGGCGCGCATCGAACTCTTCCTTCGGCAGTTGCTCCGGCTCCCAGTCGTAATGGCCGATCAGCAGCGTTGAGTGCATCGTAAGCATTGATTTCCTGCCTTTTTAAACTGCGACTTCGTACAAGCGGGCCATGTTGCGGGTCAGCGTCTCGGCACCCGTGGCGGTGATTAGCGTGGGTTCGCCGCACATCATGTAGCCGGTTTCCGGAAGGTACTGGTTCGGGTGGATCACGAAGAACATGTCTTCTTCGAGAACGATGTCATTGTCCGGGGCCACGTCGCCGGGCAGGCCCGAACCGAATCCCAGTCCATGGCCGCGTCGTTTGATGTGCGGCGGGTGGCAGTACTCGCCGTAGCCCTCGGCTTCCAGTTCCGCATTGATCGCGTTGCACACCTGCGACATGCGGTTGCCGGGTTTGGCCTGGGCGATGCCCTTTTTCATGGCATGCACCAGAAGCGCGTACTTGACCTTTACCGCCTCGCTAGCGGGTCCCAGCGATAAGGTGCGGCAAATCTGGGCCATCTGGCCCTCGTAGCTCGGCGTGAGTTCGCCGATGACCAAATCGCCCTTCTCCAGCACCCTTCCGCAGGGCGTCTGCACAGCCATGCTGTGCGGGCCGGAGGTCATCATGTAGAAATTGTCTTCGCAGCCCAGAGACCGGGTGTACCAGCGAAGCTCGGCGGCAAGGTCGTCCTCGCGCATGCCGGGTTTGACAATTTCCAGCATGTACTCCTGGGTCTTTTCGGCGATGCCGGCGGCGATGCGGGCACGGCCGATTTCCTCTTCGGTCTTGCGGCGCGTTTCACGCAACAGAATCTGATCGAAGCCTTTGGGATCACCGTCGATATGCTTGCGCACCGCCACCTCGAACGCGGCCGGCATGCCCGCGAGCCCGGCCACCGCAATGCGGTTCCCGGGAATCTTTCTTTTCTGAAGGGCCCGGCCCAGTTCACCAACAAGGTCATCGGTCGCGACGGCACCGGGCACGCGCTCGGCGGCGCGCTCGGCCTCCCATGCGGGACTGACAATCAGGTGCAGGCTACCATCCACACCCAGCAACGCCACCGAATCGCTGACCGATTTGAAATGCGTCAGCAGCATCACGGGATTCGGCTTTTCGATGAAGTGGCCGTTGTCATGGAAGCCGAGCAGAAGCTCAACCCCCTCTGCCTTCATGGCCTCGATCACCTTGCCGCGTCTTTGCTGGATGTTCATGGATATATCCCTGGGTTCAATTCCGAATTAATCGCTAACGACATTTGGCCGCAAGGCCTACCCGGCCGCCTTCTTCCGGTTTGCTTCAAGCCGGCGGTCCACCAGGGCAACCTGCGCGTCAATGGCCGGATGGCTCAACCCCCGGGCCTTTGCGATGAGCTGCACCAGTTTGTCGGCGCGCTCAATGTTGACCGCTCCGTTCTGCAGGGCACGCGCGGCGGATGCCGGGCGCACCAGGGACTGCGCCGCTGCCGCATATTTCTCGAAAGGCACAAGGTCTTCCGCCTTCGCGCCCAGCTTCAGGCACAGGTCGAAAACGAAGTTGTAGACCGAGCGCGAGGCCTCGAGGTCGGTATGCACCGCTTCCTGCGCGGTACGCATGCCGTCCTCGGTCACGCAGCGGTAATTGCCGGCGAGCAGCATCGACCACTTGGCGAGTGGAACGAAAATGGAATCGTAAATCTTGAGTTTGACGGGGAGCTCGATCTTCCCTTCGGGCGTGTCGAAGCGAGCGGCATCCACATCTTTTTCCAACTGGCGCAGGATGGCCGTGGCCTTGTCGTCGTCAAAGCGCGCGCATTTGAAGTTGGTCGGCAGCGTCACCATCAGCACGTTGGCGGGCTCTCCCGGCGGACGAATGGCCTGGGGATCGGGGCTGTTGAGTGTCATGGTCTTCGGGTCGAACGAATCCCAGACCCGTGCGTCGGTGTAGGCGGCCTCCAGCGCCGTGTAATCAAGGCCGGGAATGCGCTTGATATAGGGCAGCGGCGGCATGTTCATGATCGACATGCAGGGCACGCGCGACTTCGCCACCGCGTCGAGCAACTCTCGCACGCCTGGCGAACGGTACTGCGGCTCCTGCATGCACAGTCCGATGAGGTCGAATTTCTTCGGATCAACGCCGGTTGCGGGACCGGCCGTGACTTTCCCGGGCAACTTGCGCGATTCCAGCACCACCGGATCCTTGCGACCGCGCACCGGCATACGCACCGTGAAACCTTCCGCATTGATAAGATCGGCCTCCTCGGGAAGGCAGACCAGGTGAATGGAGTGACCTCCAAACAGAAGCTTGGAGGCAAGCAGCGACCCGTAGGACGCTCCCATGAGAAGTATGTTGTAGGGCATGTGGATTTCCTCCTTGTAAGTCTTTTTTGAGAATATTCAACGCCTCGAAGGATCGACT
>CAIUKQ010000108.1 GCA_903899705.1 uncultured beta proteobacterium | reverse complement strand
CAGGTTGGCGCCGGTCCGGCCATCATCGTGCTGGGCGAGGTGCTTCGCGATCGCGTGAACGCTCAATCACTGCTGCGCCGTTTGACTCTCAAGACCGCGTAGCGCCGGGGAATTCCCCGGCGGCATCGCGCCGCGCCCCGGCAAGGCCTGATGGATGCTCAGGTCAGTCGCGAAAAGACAGAATCGCCGCGTAGAGCGTCAGGATCACGAACCAGACGAGCGTCCACTCGGGTATGGAATAACCCAGGAAAGTCCAGTCGACCGAGCCGCATTCGCCGGACCCCCTCAGGATCCTCTGCAGCGAGCCCAAAGGCCCGAAAGTATTGAGAAGGAAATCCAGACCCGGCCCACAGGCGGGTCGCAGCGATTCCGGCGTGTGCTGCAGCCACACGTGGCGGCTTGCAACCGACAGACCGGAAAGAGCAAACACACAAATCAGGAAACCATAGAGATGAGCCGCCCAGCGCTTTACCGGGTGGTGCAACGCCGCCACCAGAAACATGACGCCCGCCCCGAACAGGCACAGGCGCTGCAATATGCACAGGGGGCAGGGTTGCAGGTCCATCGCAAACTGCAGGTAAAAGCCGTAGCCCAGCAGTGACGCGCAGATGAGAAAGCCACAGGCATTGCCCAGGCGGCGAAAGAATATCCAGCGCAGCCAGGGTGGCAATTTATTGAACACGGATTGCATTGGCGAAGCTCCGGAATTGGGGATGGGGCGAGATCTGGAACAACATTGGACCACAGGATCGCTTTTGCGTTCCCTCGTCGCCCATTGCCTCGTGCACGCGCTGCCGGTTATTCCCAGCCGCCACCCAGGGCCTTGAACAGGTCCGCCATTGCAGCGCGCTGTGCGCGAAGTGCGTCGCTCCGGTTGATTTCCGAGGCGAGCAGGTTGCGCTCGGCGTCCAGCACTTCAAGCTGGCTTGCGATGCCGTTGTCGTGGCGGATTTTGGCCAGGCGCACGGCCTCGCGCAGGGACACCGCCCGCCTTTCCTCGGCATCGAACTGCTGGCGCGTATACGCCTGTGCCGCCAGGGCTTCACGCACTTCGCGGAACGCGGTTTGCACTTTCTGCCGGTAATTGAGCACCGCCTGCTCTTCACGCGCACGCGCAGCGGCAATCCCCGCCTCCTGTCGGCCGCCGGAGAAGATGGGCTGCGCGACCCCCGCGGCAAGATTGAAGATCCCCGCGGGGCCGGTGAACAGGTTCGTAAGCGCCGCACTTTCGCTGCCGATCAAGCCGGTGAGCGATATGGTCGGGAATAGCGCTGTGCGCGCCACTGCAATCCGGGCATTGGCGGCGATCAACTGCTGTTCGGCCTGAACAATATCGGGGCGGCGAAGAAGAATGTCCGACGGCAGCCCGGCGGGAACGGATGCCGGCGGCGGTTCGGTCGGGGTCACGTAGCGCTCAATGCGCGCCTGATAGATCAGCTTTGGCGTACGCCCCAACAACAGCGCAAGGGCGCTTTCAGCGGTGCCACGCTGGCGCTCCAGTTGTGGCAATTGCGCCTCGCTGTTGGCGATTTCGGCTTCGAGTTGGCGCAATTCGAAGTCCGATATGAACCCCGCGGCAAGCCGGGCTCGTTGCAGGTTGAGCGTATCGCGCCGGCTTTGCAGGCTGCCGCGTGCGGCGTCAATCTGTTCATCCAGCGAGCGCAGGCTGAAATAGGCATTCACCACATCGACTGACAGGGCGATGCGCACGGTATTGCGTGCCGCTTCGGTGGAAAGCAGGTCGGCTCGTGCCGCCTCCACCGCATTGCGAAGCCGGCCCCAAAGGTCGATTTCATAGGATACGTTGAGCGCCGCCCGGTAATCATTGCGCTCGCGCGGCACGCCCGGCGGCAGGACACCGGTGCGCTGGGAAGACTGCAGGCGGCTCCGGTCAAACGTCGCGCCGACCGTGGGATACAGATCCGCCTCCGAAATGCCCAACTGCGCACGGGCTTCGGTGACACGCGAGACGGCAATGGCCAGATTGGTGTTATTGGTCAACGCTTCCTCAACCAGCTTGTTGAGACGGTCATCCCGGAAGATCAGCCACCAATTGGCGCCGGATGGCAGTGGCTTCCTGTCACCTGCCACGCCCCAGGCATCGGGCAGTTCCACGGCCGGCTTGGCGTAGTCAGGCGAAAATGTGGTGCACGCCGAAAGGCCCGCAATCGAAATTGCCGAAATGGCAACGGCGAACTTACGCATGGTCGCCTCCCGTCGTTTTTGCCGCGGGGGGCGCCGTGCGCGGATGCTCCACCGCGTGATGGGAAATGGTTCTCGCATGCTCGACTTCGGCACGCAACTGCGCCGTGCTGCGCTTCTCGGTGAAATGCCAGTCCGTGATGAGCTTGAAGAACAGCGGCACGAAAAAGATCGCAAGAAAGGTTGCCGCCATCATGCCCCCCATCACGCCGGTTCCCACCGACTGGCGTGCGCCCGCGCCGGCCCCGTGGGAAAACGCGAGCGGCATCACGCCGAGAATAAAGGCCATGGATGTCATCAATATGGGCCGGAAGCGCAGCCGCGCGCCCTCCAGAGCCGCAGCCGAAGCCGAGAGGCCCTCATGGCTCTTGTTCGAGGCGAATTCGACAATAAGAATTGCATTCTTTGCCGCCAGTCCCAAGAGTGTCACAAGGCCAATCTGGAAATACACGTCATTGGTGAACCCGCGTATCCATACCGCAGCGAGCGCGCCAAATGTGCCGAACGGCAGTGCGAGCAGCACCGACAAAGGCAGGGACCACCGTTCGTACTGTGCCGCAAGAATCAAAAAAACCATCAGGGCAGCCAGGCCCAGGGCCAGCACCGATGTGCCCGCCGAACGCTTCTCCTGGAAGGAGGCACCGCCCCATTCGTAACTGAAATCCGGCGGCAACACCTCAGCCAACAATTTCTCGGTAGCAGCGATCGCCTGACCCGAAGACACGCCTGGCGCGCCCTGGCCGAAAAGTTTCACTGCCGGCAGGTTGTTGAAGCGGTCCAGCGAGTCGGGGCCCGAGCTGTAGCGGACTTCCGCCAACGATCTGAGTGACACCATGTCGCCCTTGTTGGAGCGCACGAATAAATCGCCGATGGCCTCGGGACGTTTTCGGTAGGCCGGGTCGGCGGACATGAGCACCTGCCAGGTCCGCCCGAAGCGGTTGAAGTCATTCACATAGTAAGTGCCCATCGTGGCCGCCATGGTGGCGTACAGATCATCGATCGAAACGCCCAGCGCCTTGGCCTTGTCGCGGTCCAGGTCGAGGTTTAGCTGCGGCACCGACGCGCGCCATAGAGTCTGCACGAATCCCAGACTGGGGTCCTTGCTCGCGCGCATAACAAACTGCTGGGTCACTTCAGCCAGTCGCGCCGGGCCGCCTTCGCCCCGGTTCTGGATATGCAGCTCGAACCCGCCCGCCGTGCCCAGGCCGAATATCGGCGGCGGATTGAATGCCAGAACCAGGGCCTCCTTGATATGGCCGGTCTTCATGAACAATTCGCCCACCAACTGCTTCGCGGTGACCGTGCGCTCGTCCCAGTGCTTTTGCGTCACGAATATCGTGGCTGCATTGTTGCGAAATCCACCACCCAGGAAATCAAGACCGGTAAATGCGAGCACGTTCTCGTTCGCCGGATTGGACTGGATGGCCTGCAACACCTCGGCCACGACCTTGTCCGTGCGCTGCAAGGTGGCGCCATCGGGAAGGATGACGGCGGCGATGTAATAACCCTGGTCTTCGTCCGGCACCAGGCTCCCGGGGGTGATGCGCCACAACCCTGCGGCCAGGAGAACCATGCCCGCAAACAGGAGCACGCCCAGAATGCCGCGGCGGATCATGAAGGCGACGCCGCTGGAGTAATGGTAGGTGACGCGCGTGAACCACTCGTTGAATGAATGGAAGAAACCCGAGGGGCGGCGCTTGCCGCCCTTGAGCATGATCACGCACAGGGTCGGTGTCAGGGTCAGGGCCACCATGCCCGAAATCACCACGGCAATCGCGATGGTGACCGCGAACTGGCGGTAAAGCTCTCCCGCCAGGCCACCCAGAAAGGCTATCGGAACGAAGACCGCGCACAGCACCAGGACGATGGCAACCACCGGCCCGGTCACCTCCTTCATTGCCTTGATCGCCGCCTCACGCGCCGCTAGCCCCTCTTCATGCATGATGCGCTCGACGTTCTCCAGCACCACGATGGCGTCATCCACCACGATGCCGATCGCCAGCACCATGCCAAAAAGCGTCAGCGTGTTGATCGAGTATCCCAGTAGCAACAGCCCCGCAAAAGTGCCGATCAGGGACACCGGCACCGCAGCAATGGGAATGAGCGTCGCGCGGAAATTCTGCAAAAAGAGATACACCACCAGAAACACCAGCACCATGGCCTCTCCCAGGGTGAGCAACACCTCCCTTATCGAGACCTGCACAAACCGCGTGGTGTCATAGGGAATTGCGTAGGTGAGTCCTTCCGGCATCCTGGCGCCCAGTTCACGCATCTTGGCCTTGACGCTGTCCCCGACTGCGAGCGCGTTGGCACCCGGTTGCAGGAAGATGCCGATGAGCGTGGAGGGCTTGCCATTGATGCGACCGATGAAGTCATTGTCTTTCGATGCAAGTTCAACCCGCGCCACGTCCTTCAGGCGCAGCGCGGATCCATCCGGATTCGAGCGGATGATGATGTTCTCGAATTCGCGCGGCTCGGACAGACGGCCCTTGGTGGTGATCGTATAGACCAGTTCCTGCCGCCCCCCCGTGGGCGACTGCCCGATCTTGCCCGCCGCGAACTGCGCATTCTGTTCGTTCAGGGCTGCCACGAGGTCGCCGGTGGTGACGCGCAGTTGCGTCATGCGGTCCGGTTTCACCCAGATCCGCATGGCGTAATCCTTGGCACCGAATATCTGGACATTCGTGGTGCCGGGAATCCGCTTGAGAACATCCAGCACGTTGAGCGTGGCGTAATTGCTGATATTGAGGTCGTCAAAACGGCCATCAGGTGAGTAAAACGCGACGACCTGCAGGAAGGCCGATGACCCCTTCTCCACCGTCACGCCGATGCGCCGCACGTCGAGCGGCAACCGGGGTTCCACCTGCTTGACGCGGTTGTTGACGTTGAGGGCGGCCTTATCGATGTCGGTGCCGATGTCGAAGGTCACCTGGATTTGCACCACACCGTTGGAGGAGGAGTTCGAGCTCATGTAGAGCATCTTCTCCACGCCGTTGATCTGGTTCTCCAGCGGCGCTGCGACGGTTTGCTCCAACACCTGGGCCGACGCCCCGGGATAGGTGGCCGTCACCGTCACCACCGGCGGGGCGATCTCCGGGTACTGGGAAATCGGCAGGTTGCCCATGGAAGCAAGGCCCGCGATCAGAATGAAGATCGACAGTACGGCCGCAAGAATCGGCCGGTCAATAAAGAAGCGGGAGAACATCGCGGGTCAGCTCTTGGCCGGGGCGGCTGCGTCTGACTTGCCATCGGACTTCGCCGCGTCCGCTTTGGGCGCAGCAGGCGCCCCGCCTTTGGAGTCGGCACCCGGCTTCGCCGCACCCTTGACTCCGGGTCCGCCGGGCGGGCCTTTGGGTGCATTGGGATCGGCAATGCGCACCGGCGCACCGGGGCCGATTTTCATCACGCCATCCACCACAACCTTGTCACCTGCAGCAAGACCATTGTTGATGACCCAGGCATCTCCAGCCCATTCACCCACTTCGACCGGACGCGGCTCCACCTTGCTCTCGGCATTCACGATATAGACAAACTTGCCCTTGGGCCCTTCCAGCACGGCGCGCTGGGGCACCAGCATGGCATTGGGACGATTCGCTCCCGAGAGCGTGACACGGACGAATTGTCCGGGTCGCAGGCGCGCTTCGGGATTGGGAAGTTCCGCGCGCGTATCGGTGGTGCCGGTGCGCTCGCTCACACGCACATCGGAAAAACTCATCCGGCCCACACGCGGGTAGGCCGATCCATCGGCCATGCGCACACTCACCAGGAATTTGCGGTCCCTGGGCAACACCAGGCGACCGCTGTCGGCTTCACGCTGAAGCTTCAGCTGCTCGGCCTCCGGAATCCCGAAATTGACATAGATGGGATCCACCTGGACGATGCTGGTCAGCAGAACCTCGGGGCCGGAAACCAGCGTGCCCTCGGATCGCTGCGACCGCCCGGCGACGCCTGCGATCGGCGCCTCCACCTTCGTGTACACGATATTGAGCTTCGCATCGTTCAGCCGCGCGCGCGCGGCCTTCATATCGGCCTCCGCAATCTGTTCGGCCGAGACGGCGTCATCCAGGTCCTTCTGGCTTGCGGCCTTGGAGGCAATCAGCGGTTTGAGCCTTTCCGCATTGCGCCGCGCCTGGGCAAGCCGAGCTTCGGCGCCGGCAAAATCCGCATCAGCACGGGCAAGCGCCGAATCGAAGGGCACGGGGTCGATGTCGTACATCGACTGGCCCTTCGCCACGGTGGAGCCCTCGGCAAAATTGCGTTTGAGCAGGATGCCGCTCACCCTCGCGCGAACTTCCACTTCCCGGTAGCCGGCGAGCTGCCCGGTGTATTCAAAGCTCACCGCTTCGTTCTTGGGCTGAACCGTGACCACGGTGACTTCGGGAGGCGGCATGCCGGGGAAGGGTTGCGAACCGGCAGGGCTGCAGCCCGAGACCAGGACCGATACGGCCACACCAGCCGAAGCCGCGACAAGGACGCGTGCGCAGGAATGCTTGCTCAATAAGAGATCATGCCAATCCATGGCAACTCGCTTTCGTAACGTTTGGATAACAATGAACTGTGTCGGCGACTGGCCCCTCGGCCACCGTTGTCAAACAACTACTGCCAAACTATACCGTTGTGCGCCGCGTCATGCGCCCGGATTAGCCGATCTCAGGAAAGCCTGAAGAACCTTGCACTGGCCCGATTACAATCGCGAAAAGCATTGTTGCATTTCGTACAAAGGGCCTCCATGAGGAAACGACGCGCAAATATGCAGGATCTCGGACTCCTTCCGACGGAATTTCGTACCCTGCAGCGACTGAATACCCCTACCAAGATTCAGGATTTTGTGAATGCCATTCCGCAAAACTTCGAGCAGGGTGGACAAACCTGTCTGTCCGTGCGTGAAGTACTTCAACAGAACCGCGCACATTGCATCGAGGGCGCCATGCTGGCGGCTTGCGCACTCTGGATCCACGGAGAAGCACCGTTATTGCTGGATCTGAAGGCCGAACAGGATTACGACCATGTGGTGACCTTGTTTCGCCAGGGAAAGCACTGGGGGGCAATCTCGAAGACGAACCCGCCACTGTTGCGCTGGCGCGATCCGGTCTACCGCAGCCTCAGGGAGCTTTCCATCACTTACCTGCACGAATATGCCAACCGGCGCCACCAGAAGACGCTGCGCAGCTATGCCGGGCCGCTCGATCTGCGCCGTTTCGACCCGTCCGTCTGGGTCACCAACACGAAAAACTGCTGGGATGTGGGATTCGCACTCGAAGACCTCAAGCACAT
>CAIUKQ010000107.1 GCA_903899705.1 uncultured beta proteobacterium | reverse complement strand
GCATGAAATCCGCAGCACGTTGAAAAAGCAAAAATCTGACAAATCAGGCTCTGGCGAGAAATGAAAAAGAGCTAGTTCGTCGGGCTTGTTGCGGTCGGCGCTGAAAGCCGCCGTCTCAACTCTATAGCCAAGATCAACGTGCGACTTCTGCTCCCTGCGACGCAGTAGTGCCGGTATTCGGAGCGATAGCGCGCCCGACGACTTCGCCAGTGAACCGATACAGAGTGCGCTCTCGAAACACCTGTCCTGGCCGCAATGTCGTGCTGGGAAAACTCGGTATGTTGGGAGAATTCGCGAAGTGTTGTGTTTCCAGACATACGGCACCATGCTGACCGTAACTTGCACTTAGCTTGCCCTTTAGTGGTCGGGGGGCATTGGCGGTGTAGAGCTGCAAGCCTGGCTGGGTCGTGAAGACTTCCATAGCCCGGCCGGATGCCGGATCGGACAGGCGCGCGGCAAACCTTAGCGTACCGGCCGGACCCCTCAGGATAAAGTTCTGGTCGTAACCATGCTGCTGAGCGATTTGCGGATCGGCGTCATCAATGTGCGCACCGATGGGTGTCGCGCTGCGAAAATCGAATGGACCTCCGGCAACAGGCGCGACGGCGCCATTGGCGGTTCCGTCCGCATCTGACAGGGTAATCGAGTCTGCGTTGACCGCAAGGCGATGATCCAGAACGTCACCGGCGGCCGCGCCATGGAGATTGAAATAGGCGTGATTGGTCAAATTGACGACCGTCGGCCGGTCGGTTGTAGCCTGGTAGTCGATGGCAAGCGTGTTCCGTTCCAGCCTGTAGGTGACGCGGACCCGCAGCGTGCCGGGGAGATTCATTTCACCGTCCCAGCTCGTATAGGAGAGCTGCAAGGCCGGCGCTTTTCCCGGTATCGCGCGCGCGGTCCATACCCGCTTGTCGAAACCGATCTGTCCGCCATTGATGTAGTTGCCCTGGCTGTTGGACGTAAGCCGATATTCCTTTCCGTCGAGGGTGAAGCGCGCACCTTTGATGCGATTGGCATAGCGCCCGATGATCGCGCCGACATGGCTGTTGGAGCCTTTCAGGGTGTCGTCCAGCGAGTCGAAGCCGCGCACAATATCGGCCCGCCTGCCCTGCGAGTCCGGAACATCGAGACCCACAAGCGCGGCGCCATAGGTTGAAATCCTGGCGGTCAGTACGCCATTGCTGAGGGTATAGATGTCGACGCGCTGTCGGCCGGGGGTCTGCCCCCAATTCTGCCGCACAATCGCGCCCAGCGCGCTTGATGTCGCCGCAGCCTGCAGAAGCAGCGCCACCATGAACGCGATACAGATACTCCGGCCCATCGTTTGAAGCCTAGTTGGGGCGCTTGCCCGCTGCGTCCGGACGGGGAAAACGGAACTCGGTGATTTCATGCAGCCGCGTCTGCGGCGTGATGACAGTTGAAGGAAAGTTCGGCTGGTTGGGCGAATTGGGATAATGCTGCGCCTCGAACGCGATCGCGCCATGCGGCACATAATGGCGGCTGTCGCGGACCGACGGGCGCACCGAATTGGCGGTATAGACTTGGACCCCCGGTTGGGTGGTCCACACTTCCACGCTGCGGCCGGATTTGGGATCGCTGAGCCGCGCCGCGATACGCAACCGGCCGGGCGTTCCGCGCACCACAAAGGTGTGATCAAAGCCCTTGGACTGGGTGATTTGAATATCCGAGGATGCCAGCCGCGGTCCAAGAAGGGCCGGCTGCCGGAAGTCGAAATCCGTGCCCGTTACGGGCCTGATTTCACCCAGCGGCATGCCAGTCTGGTCGCCAGGCAGAAAGGCGTCGGAGAACAACTGCAGCGTCTGGTCATCGACGGTACCGCCGGTCTGACCCTGCAGGCTGAAATAGGAATGGTTGGTCAGGTTGATGACCGTGGGCTTGTCGGTGGTGGCGCGGTAGTCGATGTGCAGAGTGCCGTCAGCGAGAAGCGCGTAACGCACCTGAACGCGCACGGTGCCCGGAAAACCCATTTCACCGTCGGGATCGACCAGACGCAGCACCAATGCGGGTTCCTTGCCGCCGATCATTTCCGCGTCCCACACCCGGCGAAAATATCCGTTCGGGCCACCATGGCTTTGCACAGTCGCATTGTTGCTGGTGACCAGGTGATAGTCCTTGCCATCCAGGCTGAAAGCCGCGCCCGCGATGCGGTTGGCATAGCGGCCGATGGTGGCGCCATAATGGGCGCCGTCGTTCAGATAAGGTGTCAGTTCGTCATAGCCTTGCACGATGCGGTCAAAATGCCCCTCACGGTCCGGTGCGATCAGCGAGACGACGATACCGCCGAAATTGGATATCCGGGCGGCAAAGCCCTTGTCGTTCTTGAGTGTATAAATGTTGACCGGCTTACCCTCCGGTGTCGTGCCCCAGGGCTCGGCGGCGATATCGGCGCGCGCAATGGCGGTCGACAGAACAATGACCGTCAGGATGATTGAAAACCGCATCAGTCCCACCTCTTTTCAAGCCTGGCTCCCCGTACCCCCGGTCCAGGGGGGCGGCACGGAGATACGAGGAACCCAGGCCATCAGGCATGCCGGCCGGCATGTCTGTCTGAATGCGCCCCGGTCTCGCGCGCGGCAAGACTGTGAGGTCATTCAAACGCTTTAGAATTGCACGCGCCACTCCACATCCTTGTCGGTCGTGGTCACAAAATCGACCGTCACAAGGTTGCCGTCGGTCTTGATCTCGCCCACCAGGCCTCCCGACAGCCGCACCGACCTGGCTTTGAAGTTCGCCGGGACATACAGGCGCAGCTGGTACGGGTCACCCGCAACCGCGCGCGAGATGCCGCGCAACGCGCGGCCTTCATAGCGCACGTCCTTGATGTCGACGGCCATCTGGCGGATATGGCGGCTGGTGGACAGCAGAACCGGGCGGTCCAGCACTTCCACCACGCTATAGATGTCGCAGTCATAGGGTTTGACGGGGCGTGGCTTGAACTTGCCGCGGAATGTGCCCAGCAGCGTGCGGCTCCAAAATTCATAAACGGCATATTCCTTGCCGGGATCCAGCCGCAGATCCTTTTGCGCATCAAGTTCGGTGGCGAAAGGCGTGTCGTCTTCACCAGACAGCATCTGGATCAGCGAATTGGACAGATGCTCGACGCGCAGCAGGTGCGTGTAGTTGAAGACGCCGACAATGTTCCAGCTTCCGAACGGCCGCTCGACGGGCATGTTCCAGACCTGGGCCGGCTGGCGCACAAAAAGGTCGACCGGATACGCCACGTCCATGGTGGGAGGGCTGATACGCTTCAGCAGCTCGAGCCGGTCCGGCGGATACTCCTCGTCGAAGGCTTCCGAGATCAGGATCGTGTTGTCGGCAATGGACCGGAAGTTGGCCACGACCTTTGCCTGGTTGGCGGTGTAGTGCTTGCCGTCCGGTTCGACATATTTGTAGACGTGGAAACCGTCACCGTCGTTCCAGAAGACCCTTCCGTTGTAAAAGAACCGGTTGGCAGAACCCAGGACAGTCTCGCTGAAGAGGAAAGCGGAGTAAGGTGGCAGAAGCTGCGACTGTGCGAACTCATAGCCGCGGTCCGCATCCGAGGAGATGCGGCAGATATCGACGATGCCATAGGAATGGTCGATCACGTTCATGTTGGAGCGCACGGTGCGGCGCGGCGCATATTTGTCGATCGCCGCGCGCCAGGGCGTGCCGCCGGCATGATAGGTCTCCATTGCGCTCATATAGGGATCGTATTGGCCCGGCCACTTGTCCCACCAGTCCGCGAAATCCATGTCCGAGGAGCCCGTGCGGTGCGCATCTGTGGAAGCCCACTTGACGGCGCGTTCCTGTTCCAGCCGGATCGTTAGCGGATTGGAGAAGTCGATCACCCGTTCGCCGCCGAAGCGGGGCGTGGGAAAAGGCAGATAACATTCCGGCGGGTAGTTCACCCGGTTTGGCCGGCCGCGCACCGCCCCACCGCTGCCATACAGCGCAAAGCCGCCGCCGGGCGGCCCGCCGCCCTGCCCCGTCCCGATATAATAGGCGCCCAGGTTATGCTTTTCGACAAAGGCACGGGCGACATCGGCCTTGCCCCCCGACATCCAGCCGAACCACTTGCAATAAAGGTTGGAAACCCATTCCGGGTCTTCCAGGTCGATGGGGCGGCGCTGGCGCAACCGCACGTCATGCGCCAGGGCGATCAGGTCGCCCTGATGCTCCATGGCGCGAAGGCCGTCGGTGTTGAAATTGATCAGCAGCTTTTCACCCGCAAAGCTGGCGCCGTCCGGCATCGTGACCTTGTATGTGCAATAGCCCCGCACCTGCATGCGGTCCTGGGTCTTGTCCTGCCAGCCCTGCAGGACTTCGAAACGCGAGGCGCCCTTGATGGTGGTGACATGGCCCATCAACAGGCAATTGCCGCTGTCCGCATTGCGGACAAGATGATTCACCGCATAGACTTTGGGCGTGACCAGTTCCTGCACCGGCCACAGTTCATAGTAGTCCCGGTTCCGCGAATGGGTGCCCAGGCTGATCCAGCGGTCGGTAACGCCACCGAGCTTGGCATTGTCCGAAACAAAAACGTCCATGTCGCCGATATCAACCGGCCGGCCGGTGTGATTGGCGCGGCCCAGGCTTAGCAGGACGTCATCACCCGTACGGCTGAGCGATATCTGGTATTCGAAATCGAGTTGACCGGGCTTGGTGCCGGTCAATGTCACGGTGATGAACGCGCCAAACTTGTTGTTGTCGGCACGGTTGACCGCACTGGTGACGGTCCAGCCCGCCGGGTCGTTGCCCGGCAGGAAGTGCGCGTTCTCGATCAGCATCGGGCTGTTCTTGCGCGAAACCGACCAGCGACAGGCCACCGGATCGATCGTCAAGCTCAACTTCGCCGTATCGATCTTGATGGGTGATCCAGCGGGCGCGGGCTGGGCAGATGCCCCCGGCGGCGCAATGGCAGCCGCGAGCACAGCGCCCTGAACCGTGTGCGTGAGCATGTTGCGCCGTGTGAGGGCCGCCTTTTGGCTTTTGCTATCCGTCATATCCGCAGGCCTCTCGCGCCGTTGACTTCAAAAGAAGACCGACCAGGTCACATCGTTGCCGGAGCGGGCCGTAAAGTCCACGGTCAGCAGATTGCCGGCGGTTGTCATTTTGCCCTCCAACCCGTCGCTGAGCGCCACACGGCTTGCCTTGAAGCCATCGGGCACATAGATGCGCAACTGGTAGGGGTCGCCCGCCACGGCCCGGGAGGTTCCGCGCAGTGCGCCCGCCAATGTGTCGTAGCTGAGCGCCTTGATGTCGAACGCCATCTGGCGGACATGCCGGCTGGTGGAAACCAGAACCGGATGGCTTTGTTTCTCGACAATGCTGTAGATGTCGCAATCATAGGGCTTGACCGGCCTGGCCTTGAACGTCCCCTTGAAGGTGCCCAGCAAGGTACGGCTCCAGAACTCGTAGGCAATATACTCCTTGGCCGGATCGAGCCGCAGCTCCTTGGCCGTCAACTCCGTGGTAAATGGCGTGTCGTTGGTGCCGTCCAGCATCTGGATGATGGAATTTGACAGGTGCTCCAGCCGCAGCTGGTGGGTGTAATTGAACACGCCCAGAACGCGCCAAGAACCGAACGGGCGCACAACCGGCATGTTCCACACCTGCGCGGGCTTGCGCACAAAAAGATCGACGGGATAGGCCGTATCCATGGTCGGGGGACTGATCCGCTTCAGCAGTTCGATGCGGTCTTCGGGGTATGTCTCATCGAATGCTTCCGAAACCAGAATCGTGTTGTTGGCTATGGCGCGGAAGTTCGCCACCACCTTCGCCTGCTC
>CAIUKQ010000106.1 GCA_903899705.1 uncultured beta proteobacterium | reverse complement strand
TCCGATCAATCTCTCCGAGGGTGTCCGCGTACAGGGCGCCTGGCACGTGCAAAACGTCAACGCTTTCGCTTCGCGCCTGCGCACATGGATGATCCGCTTCAAGGGTGTTGGCACAAAATACCTCGCCAATTACCTCGGGTGGTTCAGAGTGCTCGACCGGTCGCCACGCTTCAGCCCCGATCCCGCACAACTGCTGGCTCTCGCGGTCCGGGTATGATTTGAACAACATCATTCGCTAAATGAGCCTTAATAAAATAAGCTGCTAGGAGATTTACGATGGCCACCGCGGCAATTGGCAAGGACAAGATCAAGGAATTCAACTTTACCTGGGAAGGTAAGGACAAATCCGGCAAGGCCGTCAAGGGCGAAATGAAAGCCGTCGGCGAGGCCGTCGTAAACGCCACTCTGCGCCGGCAGGGCATCCTGGTCAGCAAGGTCAAGAAGCAGCGCGGCGGCGGCGGCGGCTCGGTTTCGGAAAAGGATGTGACGCTGTTTTCACGTCAACTTGCCACGATGATGAAAGCAGGTGTTCCTTTGCTGCAGGCGTTTGACATCGTCGGCAAGGGCAATGCCAACCCCGCCGTCGGCAGATTGCTGATGTCACTGAAAACAGAGGTGGAAACAGGTTCCACGCTCGCCTCCGCGTTTCGCAAATATCCGCTGTATTTCGATGCACTCTTCTGCAATCTGGTTGCAGCCGGGGAACAGGCCGGTATTCTGGAGAGCCTGCTGGACCGCCTGGCAACCTACAAGGAAAAGACGCTGGCCATCAAGTCCAAGATCAAGGCGGCGCTGTTCTATCCAATAGCGATTATTGCGGTGGCCTTCATCATCACCGCGGTCATCATGATTTTCGTGATTCCGGCGTTCAAGCAGGTGTTCACCAGTTTCGGCGCCGATCTGCCCACGCCGACACTCATCGTCATGGGGATTTCGGACTACTTCGTCAAATTCTGGTACCTGATCATCGGCAGCGTCGGCGGAAGCATCTACGGGTTTCTCTATGCGTGGAAGCGTTCGGTTCCCGTGCAGATCTTCATGGACAAACTCATGTTGAGGGTGCCGGTGTTCGGGCACCTGGTTCGCATCTCCACAATTGCGCGCTGGACCCGCACCTTGTCAACCATGTTTGCTGCGGGAGTTCCACTGGTGGAAGCGCTGGAATCGGTGGGCGGCGCCTGCGGCAATTACGTCTACACAATCGCAACCAAGAATATCCAGAATGAAGTGTCCACGGGATCGAGCCTGACCGTGGCAATGCAGAACACCCAGATATTCCCCAACATGGTGATTCAAATGGTATCCATTGGCGAGGAGTCCGGTGCACTGGACGGCATGCTGGGCAAGGTTGCCGACTTTTTCGAGCAGGAGGTGGATGATGCCGTGGAGGCGCTGTCCAGCCTGATGGAACCCGTGATCATGGTGGTTCTGGGCTCACTGATCGGCGGGATGGTCATCGCGATGTACCTGCCGATCTTCAAACTGGGTCAGGCGGTCTGATCGCGCGTCCCCTGACACGGCAAGACAGCCATGTCTGATACTGCGCTTGCCTCGTCGATGCTGCTGCCATTACTGGGACTGGTGGTGGGTCTTGCCGTGGGATCGTTTCTCAATGTCGTGATTCACCGCCTGCCCATCATGATGGAACGCGAATGGGCCGCACAAGCGGCAGAAATGAAAGGCGATCAGGTCCCGCAGCAGGAACCTCTCAGCCTTGCGTTCCCAGGTTCCAGATGCCCTTCGTGTGGCCACAAGATCAGCATGGCCGAAAACATCCCCCTGCTCTCCTGGGCGTGGCTCCGGGGAAAATGCTCGGCCTGCGCCACCGCAATCAGCGTTCGTTATCCCATCGTCGAACTGATGACCGGCATCGCCGTTGCCTATTGCGCCTTTCGCTTTGGCGCGACGCTGGCCGGAGCTGGCGCGGCAGTCTTTCTTTGCGCTCTGATCGCCGCCTGTTTCATCGACTTTGACACCCAGTTGCTCCCCGATTCGATTACCCTGCCCCTGCTATGGCTCGGGCTGGTCGTCAATATCCCCGGCACATTTACCGACCTTCAATCCGCCGTCATCGGCGCAGTTGCCGGCTACCTGATCCTCTGGAGTGTTTTCTGGATGTTCAAATTTGCAACCGGCAAGGAGGGGATGGGATACGGCGATTTCAAGCTGCTGGCCGCCATCGGCGCATGGACAGGATGGAAGATGTTGCCTTTGGTGATACTGGCATCCTCGGTGATCGGCGCCATCGTTGGCGTTCTGATGATTGTTCTCGCCAGCCGCGGCCGTGACGTTCCGATCCCGTTTGGACCCTATCTTGCCGGCGCCGGCGCCGTGGCTCTGCTGTGGGGAGAACCACTGACCCGCGAATACCTGAAACTGATCTACTGATGGTCTACATCATCGGTCTCACCGGCGGCATCGGCAGCGGAAAGAGCGCTGTTGCGACGGCTTTTGCAAAACGCGGTGCGGCCATTGTCGACAGCGACCTGATTGCACATGAACTGAGCGCACCATCCGGCGCGGCCATCCCCGCCATCCGCGAAGCCTTTGGCTATGACATGATCGGCGCCGACGGGGCCATGGACCGTGCGCGCATGCGCAAACTGGTATTTTCGGACCCGGGCGCCAAAGAGCGGCTGGAATCCATACTGCATCCTATGATCACCGCGGAAAGCGCCCGGCAGACCGGCCTGGCAACCAGTGCCTACGTGGTGCAGGTGGTTCCCCTCCTGGTCGAGACCGGGATGGGCCACGAGCGTTTTGACCGCATTCTGGTGGTCGATTGCAACGAGGCGTTGCAAGTCCGCCGCGTCATGGCCCGCGGCGGTCTCGACGAAGCGGGCGTGCGCGGCATCATGGCAACGCAGGCGAACCGCCACACACGCCTTTCGCGCGCGGACGATGTGCTGGTCAACGAGGGCAGCCTCGAGGAGATGGATGCCAAGGTCGAAACGATGCATCAGCGCTATCTGGCCAAGGCCGGAAACCGCCCCGCCGGTCCCGTGATTCAGGAAGGACTAGCCAGCGGCCCTGCGAATAGGCGAGAATCCCCCGGTTCCCATTCTGCAGCCGCGACAGTGATCACCTACGAGTATCCACTGAATGAACGCGTGCGCACCTTGCTGCGACTCGAGAATCTGTTCGGGCGCATACGGTATTTCCTCGCCCGAAGCGAACCGGCAGAGCATCACACCGTGCTTTTGACCCTGTTCGAGATACTTGAAGTGGCCGGCAGGGCTGACCTCAAGTCCGATCTCCTGCAGGAACTGGAGCGCCAGAAGCAGGTGCTGTCCTCCTTCCGAGGCAACCCGGAAATCGCCGAGGAAGCGCTCAACCATGTGCTTGCCGACATCGAGCAATGCAGCCATTCCATGTTTGCAATGACCGGCAAGATCGGCCAGTACCTTCGCGAAAACGAATGGCTGATGAGCATCAAGCAGCGCACGGGCATACCGGGAGGCGCCTGCGAGTTCGACCTGCCCTCCTACCATTACTGGACCCACCGCGATGCTGAAACCAGGCTCGCGGATCTTCAAGGCTGGATCAATCCTTTGCTGCCCATACGGGACGGTGGCGCCATCGTCCTGCGCCTGCTGCGCGAAGGCGGCAAGCCATCGAAGTTGATTGCGCAGCAGGGCGCGTTTTCACAGATGCTCGGTGGCAAGGTTGCCCAGATGGTCCGGATCAGACTGCCCAAGGATCTGCCATGCATACCCGAAATCAGCGCAAACAAATACGCGCTGAATGTCCGCTTCGTGATGTTCAGCCAGGAACCACGCCCGCGAGTTGTTGAGTCGGATGTGGATTTCGAACTGACCTTCTGCAACCTGTAGTCGCAGATGAGCACCTTGACCTACTGCATGACGATCCGATCGGGAGCAGACACGCTCCGACAAACCGGGTGCTACGCCTGATGGCTCTCAAAGTCAGCTGTCCCAGTTGCGGCGCCGAGGTAGTCTGGGGCCGCGATTTTCCCTATCGCCCGTTTTGTTCAGAGCGGTGCAAGCTCGTTGACCTGGGTGCCTGGGCCACGGAAAAGTACCGGGTTGCGAAGCCGCACGATGAGGCCGACGAAGACGCAATGCGCGGCTCCGATTCCGGGGAAACGCCCGGAGCCTGAACGCGGGCGCCTGCGCTATTCAGCGTGGCACGGACCGGCAAGATCAAAACCACGCCGCTCGCTGCATGGCAATGCCATGTGCACCGCGGCGCCAGGCGACCTCCATATCACTGTGTTTCAATCCACCCAATGCGAACACCGGTACGCGGGCGCCCATCGCAATGGCCTCGAAACGCTCCCAGCCGAGCGGTTGAGTATCCGGATGCGAGAGCGTCGGCAACACGGAACCCAGCAGGACGAAATCAACACCCAGTCGTTCCGCGGATTGCCGCTCGGCCCGGTCATGGCTGGATGCACCCAACATTGCGAGGTCCGGCCTGATTGTCGTTGCGGCAACCTGCCGGGCACTCAAATGGACTCCATCGGCATGCGCGCGTGTGGCCAGATCAATATCGGCATTGACCAGGACGCTGGCCCCCGCGGACCTTGCCAGTGCGAGCACGCGCCCCAGAAAATCCTCCAGATGTGCAGGAGCCATTCCCGGTTCCCGTACCTGAATAAGACGGAGGCCCGCGGCCAGGCGTGCCTTGATGCGCAGAAGTTGCACATCCATTCCCAGTTCCAGGCAATGGGTGATCGCAAGCTCATGGGGTAGCGCCAGTGCCCGAAGCACCGGACCGTTCGCGGGAAGAATCGGTGCCACCGTGACGCCGGCCGGCCACTCCCAGCGCATATCGTCATGCTCCAGCGTTCTGACTTCGCCCGACCAGGCCGTTACGCGAAAGAAGTTGAGTCGCACGGTTGCGTGCGGGTAGGTGAATTCCTGCGTGATCCAGCGGTACGCCTGCTGCACTTGAATGCCGAGTTCTTCGGCGAGCTCGCGCACCAGCGCATCGTGTGCGGTTTCTCCCCGCTCGACCTTGCCGCCGGGGAACTCCCAGTAGCCGGCATAAACTTTGGATTCGGGACGACGCGCCAGCAGGACTGCGCCATCTTCGCGAACCAGCACCCCGACTGCGACTTCAACGGGAACGGAAAGATTCGGGGTACTCAAGAGCGGCGGTTTCGAATGTCCGGCGAGATCACCGTGGCCGGGCGCGGCGCGCCCCTGCTAATTTTACGGATTTTCTTTTTAATTCAATAACTTCCTTGCCGTGCCGTCCCGCCCAATCGCGGGCGAATTGCCAGGCCACGCGCCCTGAACGCGACCCGCGCGTCAGTGCCCACCGCAATGCCTCAGCCCGAACCACTGCGGAATCCGCACACCCGAATTCCGCCAGCCAATGCACAACGATTTTCAGATACTCATCCTGGTCGAAGGCATAGAACGAGACCCACAGCCCGAACCGCTCGGATAGCGATATCTTTTCTTCGGAGGTTTCGCCAGCGTGCAATTCCTCACCCACATGCTTGTACTCAAGGTTCTCGCTCATGAACTCGGGCATCAGGTGGCGGCGATTGGAGGTGGCGTAGATGAGGACATTCTCCGGGGCGGCTGCAACGGAACCATCGAGCACCGATTTCAGAGCCTTGTAGGCAACCTCGGAGGCCTCAAACGACAGGTCGTCGCAAAAGATGATGAATCGCTCGGGACGCCTCGCCAGCAGTTCCACGATATCCGGAAGAGATACGAGATCGCCCTTTTCGACTTCGATCAGGCGCAGGCCCTGCCGGGAAAACCGGTTGAGCACCGCCTTGACCAGCGAGGATTTGCCCGTGCCGCGCGATCCGGTCAGGAGGACGTTGTTCGCCGGATGCCCCTGAACAAACTGGCGGGTGTTGTCCTCAATGAGGCCCTTCTGCTCATCGATGCCCCGGAGGTCGGAGAGCCGGATGGCATGCGGCCTGTCGACCGGCAGCAGGCTTGAGCGGCCATTCTGCACCCGCCAGCGAAAGGCCACGCTCGCATTCCAGTCGGGTTCTCCCGGCGGCGCGGGCAGCAATTGCTCAATGCGTCCGAGCATCGCCTCCAGGCGCGAAAACAGTTGATCAACATTGGCTGATGCCGGCATGCTGGTGATTTTCCCCACGTTTTCAGGTCCGGTATTCGGCGTTGATCTTGACGTAGTCGTAGGAGTAATCGCAGGTCCATACCGTGGTTGCCGCCGTGCCACGGCCCAGATCCACCTTCACCACGATCTCCGCGGGCTTCATGACCCGCGCGCCGTCCTCCTCGAGATAACTCGCCGCGCGGCCGCCGTTCTCGATGACACGGACATTGCCGAGCCACAAATTGACTTTCGACGTATCCATAGCCTGGACACCGGCGTTCCCTATCGCCATCAGCAGGCGCCCGAGGTTGGGATCCGAGGCAAAAAACGCCGTCTTGACCAGGGGCGAATGCGCAATGCCTCGTGCGACCCGCAGCGCCTCCGCTTCATCGCGCGCGCCGACAGCCTCGATGGTAATGAACTTGGTCGCGCCCTCACCGTCGCGCGCGATCGACTGTGCGAGGTGAATCGCAACTTCCGCGATGGCATCCCGCAACGCCGCGTATTGCGAGGTGCCAACCGCAATTTCCGGGTTCTTCGCCGTGGCGGTTGCCGTCAGAATGAAAGAGTCATTGGTTGATGTGTCGCCATCGACTGTCACCCGGTTGAAGGAAACATCGGCGACCTCGCGAACCATTGCCTGCAATGCCGCCCTTGCGACACTGGCATCGGTCGCAATGAACGTCAGCATCGTCGCCATGTTGGGCGCGAGCATGCCGACACCTTTGGCGATACCCGTTATTTTGACGCGTGTTCCGGCGATCTCCACCGCGCGCGAAAAGGCCTTTGCCACGGTGTCCGTGGTCATGATGGCCTCGGCCGCGGCACCCCAGTTGGACGGTGAAAGCGAAGACACACAGGCCGGCAGCGCGGCAACCAGTTTCTCGACCGGCAGGGGTTCGAGTATCACCCCCGTGGAAAATGGCAATACCTCTTTGGCCTGTAAGCCGAGCAGGAGGGCGACAGCCTCGCAACTGCGCCTCGCTGCCTGCATGCCGGCAGCGCCGGTGCCGCAGTTGGCATTGCCGGCATTGACGACAAGGGCACGAACCGCACCGCCGCCGGCGAGCACTTCCCGGCATACCTGAACGGGCGCCGCCGCGAAGCTGTTCTGTGTGAATACGCCTGCGGTCACCGCGCCCGCGGCCAGACGCATCAGCATGAGGTCCGGGCGCGCCACCTTGCGGATTCCCGCATGCGTGAGCCCCAGTTCGACGCCGTCTATCGCAAGCAGCGAGGCGGCATCGGGCGCCTTCAGATTGACAGCCATTCCAGTTCCGCCCTAGCTCAGCCTGCCATGGCAGTGCTTGTACTTTTTCCCGGAACCGCAAGGACAGGGATCATTGCGCCCGATTTTGTCCATGCGGCGAACAAATGGCGTTTCCCCGGAAGCTCCGGCATCCTCCTCTTTTTCCTCCGGCACCTCGCCAAATGCAGGGTGCTGGTACTGCACGTTTTCGACAGGCGGCGCGCTCTGGCGCTCCGCCATTTCCACCTCCTCGCGCGTCTTGATCTCCACCGTCATCAGCGTGCGGGTCACTTCAAGTTTCACCAGTTCCAACATGCTGCCGAACAGCTCAAACGCCTCGCGCTTGTATTCCTGCTTGGGGTTCTTCTGTGCATAGCCGCGAAGATGGATCCCCTGGCGCAGATGGTCGAGCGCCGACAGGTGCTCACGCCAGTGCATGTCCAGCGCGTTCAGGAGCACCAGCCGCTCGTAGTTGCGCGCCGTCTCGGCGGGCGCCACATCCCACTTCACGGCATAAGCCGCATCCGCCGCTTCAATCGCCTTGACGAGCAACCCCTCGTCGTCAAGGTTGGGCTCCGCCTCCAGCATTTTTCCGAGCGGCACCTCGAGCCTCAGTTCGGCGGCGTAGGCCTTGCAAAGCCCCTCGATATCCCACTGCTCCTCGACGCTTTCCAAGGGGACGTAGGTTCTGAAAACGTCGGTGACAACGCCGTGGCGGAGCGATGTCACCTGATCGGTGGCATCGGTGGCCTCGAGGATGTCGTTTCGCAATGCATAGATCTGCTTGCGCTGGTCGTTTGAAACGTCGTCATATTCCAACAGCTGTTTGCGGATGTCGAAGTTATGGGCTTCCACTTTGCGCTGCGCGGACTCGATGGATCGGGTCACCAGCGTGTGTTCGATCGGTTCGCCTTCGGGCATCTTCAGCCGGTCCATGATCATGCGCACGCGCTCACCCGCGAAGATCCGCAACAGAGAATCATCAAGCGACAAATAGAAACGCGACGAACCCGGATCCCCCTGCCGCCCGGACCGTCCGCGCAGCTGGTTGTCGATGCGGCGCGACTCGTGCCGCTCGGTGCCAATGATGTGCAGGCCGCCCGCGGCAATCACCTGGTCGTGCAAAGACTGCCATTCGGAACGAAGCGTTTCCGCCCGACTGCTTTTCTCCTCGTCGGACAGGTTCTCGGTGGCAAGCACCAGCTCCACCTGCTTCTCGACATTGCCCCCGAGGACGATGTCGGTTCCGCGGCCCGCCATGTTGGTGGCGATGGTCACCATCTTGGGCCGCCCGGCCTGCGCGACGATCTCGGCCTCTCGTTCATGCTGCTTGGCGTTGAGGACCTGGTGCGGGAGCTTTTCCTTCTGCAGCAGCCCCGACACCAGTTCGGAATTCTCGATCGACGTGGTGCCGACCAGGACCGGCTGACCGCGCGCATAGCAGTCCCTGATATCTGCGACCAGTGCAAGGTATTTCTCGTCTCCCGAGCGATAGACCTGGTCCAGCTTGTCCACACGGATCATGTTGTGGTGCGTGGGGATCACCACCGTCTCCAGGCCGTAGATCTCCTGGAATTCATAGGCCTCGGTATCGGCCGTTCCCGTCATTCCGGAGAGCTTGTGGTACATCCGGAAGAAATTCTGGAAGGTGATCGATGCGAGGGTCTGGTTCTCGCTTTGTATCGAGACGTTTTCCTTCGCCTCCACAGCCTGATGCAAACCGTCGGACCAGCGCCGCCCGGACATCAGCCGGCCGGTGAATTCGTCAACGATCACCACCTCGCCTTCCTGGACCACGTAATGCCGGTCCTGGAAAAAGAGGTGATGCGCGCGAAGAGCCGCGTTCAGATGGTGCATCAGGTTCACATAAGCCGGTTCGTAAAGGCTTCGGCCTTCGGGAAGCAGTCCGACTCGCGCCAGCAGCTTTTCGGCATTTTCGTGGCCCTGCTCGGACAGCAGCACGGTATG
>CAIUKQ010000105.1 GCA_903899705.1 uncultured beta proteobacterium | reverse complement strand
TCCATACAACAACCACTCCATCGGTCACGATGGCCGCGGAATTGCGGTCACGATCCCCTGGAACCTCGGTCACGATGCGGCGGAATCACCGGTCACGATGACGTGGAATACGCACCTTTCGCAATTCCGTCTCGAGGATATTCGCGGCGTCTTCATACTGCGCCTGGGTGCCCTCCGCCAGGGCTTGGGTTTCCCTGATCCGGGATTCCCCGACGCCCCCGGTATAAAACGGGATGGCGAACTGCACGCCAACGCCCGTGGATGGAATCGTACTTGCGGCACCACTGGAATACAGGCGTGTTCGGTCAATATTTCCAACCAGATTGACGGTTGGTTGCAGTGCGGCACGTTGCACTTCCACGCCAGCTCTGGCCGCCGACAAAGCGGCATCCAATCTGGCCAAGGCTCTGCTTTTCAATCTGGCGATGGCAACCGTATCTTCGACACGAGCAGGCACCACCAAGGAGGGAAGGCTGTCTTGGATGCGGCTGACCCCCGCCACAGGAGACCGGGATAACCTGCTCAGCTCGGCGAGTTGTGAACGATAGGTGTTACGAACGACCTCCATCTGGGCAAGGATGGATTCAGCACGGGCCGAAGTCTCCATGACCTCGACACGTGTGCCGACCCCGCCGTCCATTCGACGCTGGTTCAGGCGCCGCTGGTCCAGAAGGACCTCCCTCTCCTGGTCATAGAGGCTTTTTTCCTCCTCGGCTTGGGAAGCGTTGAGATACGCATCAATTACCCGAAACAACGCGTCCTGCTCTGCTTCGGCTACAGCAGAACGTGAGGACGTTTCCTGAAATCGCGCCTGGCCAATGCTCGCATCCGCTTGCGGCCGGAACAAGGGAATGGTCAGAAGCACTCCCCCTGTGAAACTCGAAGACGGGAACGCCAACCCGCTGTTGGCCAACTCGCGTCCGTAACCCAGCGACCCGCCGACAGTCGACCTCAGCCCCCCGCGGGCTTGCTCGAGCTTTTCCATATCGGCGCGAGCGCGTGCTTCTGCGACGAGAATTGCCGGTTGTGCCGAAAGGGCCATTTCACCTAGCCGGACCAATCCTGCCGTTCCGGATCCTTGTGTAACTGATCCTCGAACTGTTGCCGCAAAGGCGAGGGATGTATCGTTGCGCAGTCGAATTCCGTCCGACAATTCAACCTGGGCAACCGCTGCAGGCCAGGGCAAAAGCGCCAAGGTTCCGATCCCGGCGACAAATTGCCTACCCCTATTGGTCGAAATGCGACCCATGTGGTGGATCCCGTTGCCTTTAAATCTTCGTGATTTCAGAAAGAGATAAAAAAAGCCGCGAACTCGCGGCTTTTTTATCGCGGCGTGTCAGATATTAACCGACACAATAACCGCTGATGTTAGGGCAATATGCAGACACCGCTACCAGCATCCCATGTCCCGCCACTGGCTGCGCAGACTGCGGCCGGATCGGTACCGCCACCGCCTCCATTACCATCCTGTCCAGAACCGTGACTGCTGCCGTGGCTGCTGCCATGGTTGCTGCCATGACCGCCGCCGCAATGGTTTTTTCTCCGGCCTCCACCACTGACCTGCAAGTACTCTTCGGCTTTCAATTCACGCATGACTGTCCCTCCCGGGGATTAAATTGCGTAGCGCAGAGAATAGTATCGAAACGATGAACCTGCACGTACTTCTACGGCATTTGGCGTCAATAATTCACGTTTGGGCCAATCCATGCGTTGGAATAACCGACTCTGACCCAAATCGCCCAGCGACGCTGGATTTACCGGTCAGAACAAGCTTATTTTCTTTTATTTTCAATTGATTACGAATTTCCAAGGCAACAGCTACTTTACTCGCCGCAAATTCGGTCGCCCCCCTGGGGCCGGAGGTTCAGGAACTGGATTAGGCGTAGTTCCAGTCAAATCGTCACCCTTGCGAACCGCGCCTTCCAGCACGTCTGCAAAGGCCATGCCCAATCCATTCTCTTTGGCATAAATCTCCCTGATCGCCGATATGGGCACAGAGATTTCCCGCGCGACGCCACCAAAGCGCACGGCAAAATCGAGCCGATCCTGACCGATCTGCAGGCGATTGGACGCGAGCGGGCCGATATTCAGGACAATTTTGCCGTCACGCACGTATTCCATGGGAACCCGCGTATCGGCATTAACGACTACCGATATATAGGGAGTAAACGCGTTGTCAACGCACCATTCGTAGAGGGCACGAAGCATATACGGCTTGGTGGATGGAATCCCGGACACGTTATTGACCATTCAAGGCCCTCACATTGCTCATTGCGCCGGCAGATCTGAGCCAGGCGACGCTGGCGATTACTTGCGCATCACCTTTTCTGAAGGTGTCAACGCCTCTATGAAAGCAGGCCGTGAAAACAACCGCTCCGCATACTTCATCAACGGCGCTGCTGTTTTTGGAAGGGAAATGCCATAGAAGTCGACTCTCCAGAGCAATGGCGATATGGCGACATCCAGCATCGAAAACTCATCACCAAGCATGTACTTCTGCTTTTGGAACACAGGCGCCAGTTCCGTGAGGCGCTCGGCAACCTGCTGCCGGGCACGCTCCTGCTGCTTTTGATTGCCTTTCTCGAGCATTTCGATGTGTGAAAACAACTCAGTCTCGAAATTGAACAGGAACAGTCGCGCGCGCGCGCGCATCACTGGGTCGGCCGGCATCAATTGCGGATGAGGGAACCGCTCGTCAATGTATTCATTGATGATATTGGCTTCGTACAGAATCAGATCCCGCTCGACCAACACCGGAAGCCGGTTGTACGGATTCATCACGGCAATGTCTTCGGGCTTGTTGTACATGTCGACATCAATGATCTGAAAATCCATGCCTTTTTCGTAAAGCACAATGCGGCAGCGTTGTGAGAACGGGCAAGTGGTTCCGGAATATAGATTCATCATTTGCTTTACCTCGATTGCATTCCAGAAGAAAAAGGCGCGGCCCCGGGGAGCCGCGCCCTCTGAATGTTCAGTTAATCAGTGAACGTCTTTCCAGAAGTTCTTGTATAGCGCGAAGGTCAGGACCAAAAGGATAAGCAGCACATAAAGAACCACGATACCGACATGCTTGCGGTAAAGCTGGTCCGGCTCGGACATCCAAACAAGATAAGTCACCAGGTCACGAACCGTTGCGTCGTACTGAGCTGCGGTTTGCGCCCCGGGCGTCACAATCTTGGTGGATTTGAGCAGGAAAAGCTTTGCGTCTCCCTCACCACTTTCATCAATCCGGGAATACGTGCGCGTCTGCACTTTTGCCGCGATAGCAGCCTCGTCCGTTTTGAATTCACGGACATCCAGTGCCGCCTGCCCGGATAGCGGCCACAGCGCATGTGGCATCGCAACCTTTTCAAACAACAGGTTATTCCAGCCTGTCGGGGTGGCCGGGTCGCGATAAAACGACCGCAAGTAGGTATACAGCCAATCCGCCCCGCGCGCCCTTGCAAGTACCGAGAGATCCGGGGGGGCCGCACCAAACCACTCCTTGGCATCCTTTCGGGTCATCCCGACATTCATCATCTCGCCCACTTTTTCGGCGGTAAACAGAAGGTTGTCCTTGATCTGGATATCCGAAAGCCCCAGGTCACGCATGCGGTTGTAACGCATCATGGAAGCTGCGTGACAATTGAGGCAGTAATTGACAAACACCTTGGCCCCGGACTGAAGGCTGGCCGCATCTCGCAGATCAATCGGTGCGCGGTCCAGTTTGCCCTCTCCCGATGACGCAAGCGCCGTCGGAATAAATATCGGGGCAACGACCAGTGTGAAACACGCCAGCGCGCGTGAGAAGAATTTCGCAGCTTGAGTCATGGCGCTCATCCTGTCACCCGTTGCGGTACCACCTTGGTCTTGTCTATTGCCGAATACCAGGGCATCAATATGAAAAACGCGAAGTAGGCGACAGAGCAGATTCGCGCAACCACCGTCGCACGATCGACCCCGCCCAGCCATTCCCCAAACTGACCCCATTCACTGGTAGGCACCGTACCCAGGTAGCCAAGCACTAGGAACGCAACGATGAAAACGGTAAGCGCCGATTTGAATATCGGGCCCTTGTACCTGATCGACTTCACCGGGCTGCGGTCAAGCCATGGAAGCAGAATCATGATGACGCTTGCGATGCCGAATACCGCGACACCGGGAAACTGCGAATTGAACATCGGTGGCACCGCTCGCAGAATTGAATAGTAAGGTGTGAAGTACCAGACAGGAGCGATGTGCGTCGGCGTCTTGAGCGGGTCCGCAGGAATGAAATTGTTGTACTCAAGGAAGTAGCCGCCCATTTCCGGCATGAAGAACAGAATGGTGGCAAATACAATCAGGAAAACCACCACGCCGTAGGCGTCCTTGACGATGTAATAGGGGTGGAACGGTATTCCGTCCAGAGGCCGCCCTTTTGCATCCTTGTGGTCATTGATTTCAATCCCGTCGGGGTTGTTGGACCCCACCTCGTGAAGCGCCAGCAAATGTGCGGTGACCAGTCCAAGCAGAACCAGGGGAATGGCAATGACATGAAACGCAAAGAAGCGGTTCAGAGTGGCGTCGGAGACCACATAGTCACCCCGGATCCAAAGCGAAAGGTCAGGTCCGATGAACGGGATGCTGGTAAAGAGGTTCACGATCACCTGCGCGCCCCAATAGGACATCTGGCCCCAGGGAAGCAGGTAACCGAAAAACGCCTCTGCCATCAGGCAAAGGTAAATCAGCATGCCGAAGATCCATATCAGCTCGCGCGGCTGGCGATAGGAACCGTACAGAAGCCCGCGAAGCATGTGCAGATACACCACGATGAAAAAGGCTGATGCCCCGGTGGAATGCATGTATCGCACCAGCCACCCGAACGGCACTTCGCGCATGATGTATTCCACGGACGCGAACGCCTGACTTGCATCGGGCTTGTAATGCATGGTCAGGAAGATGCCCGTGACTATCTGCAGCACCAGCACGAACATGGCGAGCGAGCCGAAGTAGTACCAGAAGTTGAAATTCTTGGGAGCATAGTATTCGGCAAGGTGATTGCGCCAGTTTTCCATCATCGGGAAGCGCTGCTCCACCCATGTGAGCAAACTGCTTGCAGGCCCGTTCAAAGGCCCGATACAGGTGACAACTACTGGTTCTTTATGCGTGGCAGCCATGCGTCATGCCCCTTTTTTATCGTCGCCAATCAGGATCTTCGTCTCCGACAGGTAGGTATAAGGCGGCACAGACAGATTGACCGGCGCCGGCACCCCCTTGTAGACCCGCCCTGCGAGATCAAATTTGGATCCGTGGCAAGGGCAATAAAAACCGCCATTCCATTCAGCGCCCATTTCGGCCTTGGCATCAGATCCCTTGAACTGCGGCGAGCAACCCAAATGTGAGCACACGCCCTCCAAAACAACGAACTCCTCCTTGATGGAGCGGAATGCATTCTTTGCATAATCGGGCTGCAGCGGCACCTCCGATCCCGGATCTGCCACATTCGGATCGCTCTTCTTGATCCCTTCCAGCATTTCCTTGGTGCGTCGCAGAATCCAAACCGGTTTGCCGCGCCACTCCATGATTTGCAATTCACCGGGCTGCAAAGCACTGATATCGGCTTCAACGGGCGCGCCCATGGCCTTTGCACGTTCGGAGGGGAGCATCGATGCTGCAAACGGCAATGCCACGCCGACTGCAGCCGCGCCGCCAGCGGTCGCTGATGCGACGATCAGATTTCGGCGCGATTCGTTTATGTCCTGGGAATCACTCATGGAAAGCCCTCATAAGAATTCAAATGCAGCGGTGTACAACAGAAACCGGACTTGTGATTATATAGAATCTTCCCGAAACGACCAAATTTTCGTCGATAACTGCATGATTTAGCTTTATATTTGCGTTGTGTCGTAATTGCGGAAAATCCTTGTTTTGATCTTCGCGGCACTACGGGATCAAGGCATCATGCAAAACAATTGAAATGTAATCCCGTCATGACCCACCGCCTTTGGCTGATATTCGCGCAAACCGCCACCGTCCTTTTAGCCGCCTTTTTTGTCGTTTCGACACTCAAACCGGAATGGCTCTCGGACACCGTTTCAAGCCCCCAGGTCGTCGAACTCAAGCAGGCAACCGCGTCGCCATCGGGCGAGGCCCGATTCTCCGGATCGTTTCGCGATGCGGTCAATCGTGCCCAGCCTGCGGTCGTCAATATTTTCACAAGCAAACTGGTCAAGACGCCCCGGCACCCCCTGATGGACGATCCGATGTTCAGGCATTTTTTTGGTGATCAATTCGGCGAGAATTCGCAACGCTCTTCCAGCCTCGGTTCCGGCGTGATCGTCAGTTCCTCCGGGTATATTCTGACCAATCACCACGTCGTCGAGGCCGCCGACGAAATCGAGGTAGCGTTCGCTAATGGCAAGAAGATGCGTGCGCGCACGGTCGGTTCCGACCCTGAAACGGATCTCGCTGTTTTGCAGGTTCAGGGAGGCAATCTGTCCGCCATTACACTTGGGAATGACGGCGGATTGCGCGTTGGTGATGTAGTACTTGCCATCGGCAACCCGTTCGGAGTCGGCCAAACCGTCACCATGGGGATCGTCTCGGCGCTCGGTCGCAGCCACCTCGGAATCAACACTTTCGAGAATTTCATCCAGACTGACGCGGCGATAAATCCAGGCAATTCGGGCGGCGCGCTGATCGACGCCAACGGTGATCTGGTGGGAATCAACACCGCAATCTATTCACGTTCAGGCGGCTCACTGGGAATAGGATTTGCGATTCCCGTTTCCAGCGCCAAGCAGGTCATGGAGCAGATCATTTCATCCGGTAGCGTGACTCGCGGCTGGATCGGCGTGGAGGCCCAGGAGATCAGCGCTGACCTGGCAGAATCGTTTAAATTGAAATCTGCGGAGGGGGCACTGATAGCCGGTGTCGTTCGCGGAGGACCGGCAGATACTGCGGGAATCAAACCCGGAGACATACTTTTGTCTGTCGAAGGCAGGAACGTGGGAGACCCCAGTGCCATGCTGAATCTTATTTCGGCATTGAAGCCCGGCAAGCCGGCCCGCCTGCGCCTGCTGAGAAATCAAAAGGAAATTGAATTCTCGGTTGAAGTCGGACGCAGGCCGGCAAGCACACGGCAAAATCGTCCCGGTTAATGCCCGGGCTGGTGGCCGGCTTTCGAAGCCACGACTTCGGTCGGAATTTGCATGGTCTTGCTGACGAAAAATCGGGATACCAGCAATCCCAATTCGTATAGCAGGCACAACGGCACGGCGAGCAGAAATTGTGAAACCACATCCGGCGGAGTGAACACCGCCGCGATCACAAAGGCGCCCACGACGACATAGGGACGCGCCTCCCTGAGTTTTTCGATCGACACGATGTTGGACCGAACCAGCACGATGACGACGATGGGGACTTCAAAGGTCACCCCAAATGCGATAAAGCTGGTCAATACAAAACTGAAATACTTGTCTATGTCAGTCATCCACGCCACGCCCTGCGGCGCAACTGACGACATGAATTTGAATATCACCGGAAACACAAAAAAGTAGGCAAACGCCATTCCAACCAGGAACAACAGGAAACTGGTGATAACAAGCGGCAGAACCAGACTCTTCTCGTGCGCATACAAGCCCGGTGCGACAAACGCCCAAGCCTGATAGAGCACGTAGGGCAGTGCTGCGACAAAGGCCACCAGCATGGTGACTTTGAGCGGCACGAGAAACGGACCAATGACATCCGTTGCGATCATTTGCCCGCCCTTGGGCATGGCCTCCAGCATTGGCATCGCCAGAATCGCATAGATGTCGCGAGCCCAGGGAAAAAGGCAGAGCACGAAAATCAGGACCACTGCCAGTGCGCGCACAAGCCTCTGGCGCAATTCGACAAGGTGCGACAGGAAGGATTCAGACTCTCCCATGTCACGGTCGCCCAATGGCGCTTCGATATTCGATCAAGACGCGCATCAAGTGGCCGTTTTCTGGTCAGGCGCTAATTGATGTTCGGGCGCCAACGGTTGTGGCGCCCTGACGGTGGAACCAGTCCCTAGGGATGATTCGAGCCCCGGGCCGGTTTCAGACGGCCCAACCGGTGTGGCCGAGCCTTCGTGCGGATTCACATCGGCTGAAATGCTTTTGAAAAAGTCCTCAGATTTGTAGATTTCATCGCTCACTTGTTTTTGCACCGTCTGTGCGGTCTTCTCGAATTCGTCCTTGAATTTTCGGAGCTCTTCAAGTTCCATTTCGCGATTGATATCGGCTTTTACATCGTTCACGTAGCGCTGGAGCCGTCCAAGGAGATGACCGGCCGTGCGTGCTACGCGCGGCAACCGCTCCGGCCCTATGACCACGAGCGCCACCACCGCGATAACCATCAATTCGGAAAAGCCGATGTCAAACATCTACTAGATGCGCTTCAATAGAAACCGGGGGCCGACCCCATTCATAAGAACTGACTAACTGGCGCAAAGCACCAGTACACAAGGCCTCAAGAGACCTTGCTCTCCTTGCGCACTTCAGCATCAATGGTTCGCCCCGAAACCTGTGGCGAGGCATGGTCAGAGCCCGCATCAGGCGACGCCTCCTTCATCCCATCCTTGAATCCACGGACCGCTCCACCCAGGTCGGAACCCATATTGCGCAATTTCTTGGTACCAAAAATCACCAGCACGACGGCCAGCACTATCAACCAGTGCCAAATGCTCCAAGTTCCCATTCATTTCTCCTTCAAGACTTGCTTAACATTCTGGGCAACCTCTCCTGTCCACCGAGAATGTGTGCATGTAAATGATACACCTCCTGCCCACCCACCCTGCCCGTATTGATGATGGTGCGAAATCCGTCATTCGCGCCCTGTTCCACAGCAAGGCGGCCGGCGACGGCGAGCATTGCGCCAAGGGCCGCTCGATGGGAATCATTGCATTCCACAAGGGACTCGATATGAACTTTGGGAATTATCAGGAAATGCACCGGGGCGATGGGATGGATGTCGTGGAATGCCAGTATTTCGTCATCCTCGTGGATTTTCTTGCAGGGAATCGCTCCGCTGACGATTTTGCAGAAAATGCAGCCAGGGTCTTCAGACATGTCAGTCCTCTCTGATATTCAATGGCCAACCGCACGTCGCAATCGTGCGTCCATCAAGTCTTGCGAGCGGCTTTTTCATCAATTCCGGAAATGCCTTCGCGGCGGCGCAGCTCCGCGAGCACATCGCCGGGCTTCAACCCGTAATGGGCCAGCATGATCACGCAGTGGAACCAGAGATCGGCCGTCTCCGCGACAATTTTCTGCCGCTCGCCATCTTTACCCGCCATGACCGTTTCAGTAGCCTCTTCGCCGATCTTCTTGAGGATCGCATCCTCACCCAGAGACAAAAGGCGCGCCACATAGGAGGTAGCGGCGTCAGCGCCCTTGCGAGATTCAACGACTTCGGCCAATCGGTCCAGTATTTCGCTCATTTTTTTTCACACCCGCCGTAAATTTCGCCTGGATCCTTGATGACGGAATCGACTTCCCGCCATTGGCCATCCTCCAGCTTCTTGAAAAAACAGTTGTGCCGGCCGGTATGGCAAGCGATGCCGCCGACCTGTTCGACCTGAAGGAGGACCACATCATTGTCGCAATCCAGCCGCAGTTCATGGACCTTCTGCACATGTCCCGATTCCTCGCCCTTGTGCCAGAGCCTATTGCGGGAACGTGACCAATAGACTGCCTGGCCGGACACCACCGTTCTTTCAAGAGCCTCCCGGTTCATCCATGCAACCATGAGAATCTTCCCGGTCCCGTCCTCCTGGGCAATGGCGGGTACCAACCCCTGGTTGTTCCAATTGACCTCATCAAGCCAAGACATTTTTGCCGCCGTCTCCTGCATTTCGTTGCCCGCGCCTTTTGCGGCGACTCATCAAGGCATTATGATAGGTAGCGCAGACTGGGGCCCTTCGCCGCGTCCGCTACCGTACGGTGACCACAGGGTGCCTGCGTCCCAATCCAGCTTAACCGCAACCGGGTATCCGCTTCAAGCCGCGTAACAGCAAATGCCTGAGGCTGGAGGGGCGTACCTACAACCGGACCTCAATTCCGCGCGCTGCCATGTACTCCTTGGCTTGCCGCACAGTGAATTCCCCGAAATGGAAAATGCTGGCTGCGAGCACGGCATCTGCGTGACCTGCCAAAATGCCCCGAGCAAGGTGGTCCAATCCGCCCACGCCGCCACTTGCGATCACAGGGATGTCGACAGAATCCGAAATCAGCCTTGTCAATTCGAGGTCGAAACCTTCGCGTGTGCCATCGCGATCCATACTGGTGAGCAGAATTTCGCCGGCACCATACTCCTGCATTTTCCGCGCCCAGGCTAGCGCATCGATGCCGGTGGCCTTCCGGCCGCCATGGGTGAAGACCTCCCACCCGGAACTCACGGACCCTGCACTGCCCACGTTGTCCGTATTTCGACCGACCGGAGCGGAATTGGCCCTTTTTGCATCGATTGCGACGACGATGCACTGCGACCCATACCTGCCCGATGCCTCGGCGACCAAATCGGGATTCTGTACCGCGGAAGTATTGATTGAGACCTTGTCGGCACCCGCATTCAGAAGGCGGCGCACGTCCTCGACTTTGCGCACTCCGCCACCAACAGTCAGCGGAATGAATACCTGGGCGGCAACCTCTTCAATGACGTGAAGAATGACATCGCGGCCGTCCGAACTTGCAGTGATATCCAGAAAAGTCAGCTCGTCTGCACCCTGTTCGTCGTAACGCTTGGCGATTTCAATGGGGTCACCCGCATCGCGCAATGCCACAAAATTGACACCTTTGACGACCCTGCCGGCGGTGACGTCAAGGCAGGGGATGACTCTTTTGGCGAGCATCAGGATTCGAGGCCGAATGCATTTGGCGTGGGCGACTGACCCGGTCTGGACCTGAAGGTCCTCATTTTTCCGAAAGCCGGTCCGACAGCGCAACTGCCTGCTTGAAGTCCAGCGTTCCCTGATAAATGGCCCTGCCGGTGATCACGCCATTGATGCCCTCTGACTCCAGCTTGCAGAGTTCTTCAACGTCCTTCAGATTGGTCAAGCCGCCGCTGGCGATGACCGGGATTCGCAGTTCCCGTGCGAGCGTCAAGGTCGCCCCGAGATTGATCCCTGTGAGCATGCCATCGCGGCCAATGTCGGTATAAATGATGGCCTCAACGCCGTAGTCCTGGAACTTGAGAGCAAGGTCGACAACATCGTGTCCGGTCATCTTGGACCATCCCTCCACCGCGACTTTTCCGTCTTTGGCATCCAGCGCAACGATCACATGCCCTGAAAACGCCGTGCATGCATCCTGAAGAAAACCCGGGTTTTTGACCGCAGCCGTGCCAATGACGACATATGACACCCCCATGTCCAGATATCGCTCGATCGTATCCAGATCCCGGATGCCGCCGCCCAGTTGAATGGGAAGCTTGTCATCCAGTGCATCCACGATCTGCTTGATGACCCCTTCGTTTTTCGGCTTTCCGGCAACGGCACCGTTGAGATCGACCAGATGCAACCGCTTTGCGCCCTGGGCAAGCCAATGACGCGCCATGGCTGCGGGATCCTCGGAAAATACGGTCGCGTCATTCATGTCGCCCTGTTTGAGGCGCACGCAATGACCGTCTTTGATATCAATGGCAGGAATGATCAGCATTGCAAATAGGTCTGCTTCGAGTCAGTGGATGAAATGTAAATGCCAATGTCAGATTCGAATCAAGGATTCCAGCTGATGAAGTTGGCTAATAGTCGAAGACCGGAAGATTGGCTTTTTTCGGGATGGAACTGCACGGCGAAAATATTATCCCGAGCCACCGCACAGGTAAAGCATATTCCGTATTCCGTTTCTCCGGTGACGATTTCTTCGCTAGAAGGTTGAGCAAAAAAGCTGTGCACGAAATAAAAGCGGGCGGCATCTTCGATTCCGCTCCACAAGGGATGTGCCCCCCGCTGTTGGACGCGATTCCACCCCATGTGGGGCACCTTCAGGCGCCCCATCACGCCGGCATCGGCCGCGGGACCTGAAAAGCGGCGGACCTGCCCCGGGAAAAGACCCAGGCCGCTGGTGTTCCCCTCTTCGCTGAATTCAAACAACATCTGGAGTCCGATGCAAATCCCCAGAAATGGCCGCTCCCGTGCTGCGTCCAGGATGGCTGGCCTCAGATTCCGGGCATCCACTTCTCGCATACAGTCCGGCATGGCGCCCTGCCCTGGAAAGACCACCCTGTCCGCGGACGCGATGATTCCAGCGTCGGAAGTGACCAATACCTCCGCTCTTGGCGCGACGTGCTCGAGCGCCTTCGACACCGAGCGCAGATTACCCATACCGTAGTCGATTACTGCGACTCTCATTGTTTCGTCGTCATTTAATTCAGGCCTGGCAGAATTGCAGGTTGCCCTACAAGGTGCCTTTGGTTGAGGGAATCTTTCCCTGCGACCGGGGGTCCACGGAAAGTGCCATGCGCAGGGCCCGTCCGAAAGCCTTGAAAATCGTCTCGCACTGATGGTGAGCATTCGCCCCATGCAAGTTGTCAATGTGAAGGGTCACCAGCGCATGGTTGACGAAGCCCTGGAAGAATTCATGCACCAGATCGACATCAAACTCTCCCACCAGAGGCCTCGCGAAATTCACGCGGAATTCCAGGCCCGGACGACCGGAGAAGTCCACCACGACACGCGACAAGGCCTCGTCAAGCGGGACATAGGCGTGGCCATACCGCACAATGCCTTTCTTATCCCCCGCCGCCTTTGCGACGGCCTGCCCCAGCGTAATGCCGATGTCTTCGACAGTATGGTGGGCATCGATGTGCAGGTCACCCTTGGCCCTGATATCAAGGTCCATCGCGCCATGTCGCGCGACCTGATCCAGCATGTGGTCAAGAAACGGCACGCCAGTGAAAAGCTTAGCCTGCCCCTCGCCATCGAGGTCAACACTGACGCTGATTTGCGTTTCGTTGGTGTTTCGGACAATTCCCGCCTTGCGGGTGAGTTTTCGCGTTGCCATGTGAGAAGCCTACACGATTCGCAATTGATGGTCAGCCGGAATTGGCATCACGCAAGGGACTCAAGGGTCTGAGCAAACGCGTTCATCAGGATCTGATTTTCCGCTCTGGTTCCCACGGTAAAACGTACGCAACTGTCCAGCAGGGCATGTGATCCGTGCAAATTGCGCACAAGGACCCCTCGACTAATCAGCCCGGCATGCACAGCTTGTGCGTCCGCAACCCGTAACAGGATGAAATTTGCAACGCTCGGATACGCAACCACGCCGGGCATGCCCTGCAAAGCCCTGGCCATCTTTTCCCGCTCGCCGACAATTTCGCCGGCCTGCTCCTCCAGAACGTGATGGTGGCCCAGGATCTTTTCCGCGATCAACTGCGTCAGAACCCCGACATTGTAGGGGCCGCGCACTTTGTCAAATTCACGAATCCACTCCGGCTTTGCGGCGGCGTAGCCCAGACGCAATCCCGCCAGGCCCAGCTTGGAAAGCGTACGCATGACCACCACATTGGGATAGTCCGGCAATTTCGGCATGAAACTCTGCCGGGCGAACACGTTATAGGCCTCGTCAATCACCACCAGTCCGGGTGCGGATTCAATCACCCGGTGCAACGCGGTCTCGTCAAACAGGTTGCCGGTCGGATTGTTGGGATAGGCGATAAACAGTATGGCTGGACGGTGCTCCGACATAGCCGCAATAACGCGGTCCACGTCCAGCGAAAAATCCGCATTAAGGGGCACACCAACATACCCGGCGCGCGCAATTACCGCGCTCATCTTGAACATGACGAAAGTGGGCGAGATGGACATGATCACGGCTTCCGGACCCGCCACGGAATTGATCATCATTGCAATGATTTCATCGGATCCATTGCCAAGTATCAGCTCACAATCATCCGGCACTGACATGACTTCACGGAGGCGCTTTTTTAGCGCCGGGGCTTCAGGATCCGGATAGCGGTTGATTTCCGCGCTGCGGATGACGCCGGCGACTTCATCGCAAAGCCACGAAGGCAGATGGTGCGGATTCTCCATTGCATCAAGTTTCACCAGCCCTTCTGCATGCTGGACCGGATAGGCGCTCATCGCGCGTATATCGGCGCGAATGACCTGGCTCGGGCTGGCACTCATGACTGAGTGACTCTCATCATCGCGGAACGGGAATGTGCATCCAGACCTTCACCCATGGCAAGCGTTGCCGCCAGTTTGCCCAGAGTCTTCGCACCGCCCTGAGATGCCTGGATGATACTGGTCCGCTTTTGGAAATCGTAAACACCGAGCGGCGATGAAAACCGGGCGCTTCGCGATGTCGGCAACACATGGTTGGGCCCGGCGCAGTAGTCCCCCAGTGCTTCCGAACTGTAACGCCCCAGAAACAGGGCGCCCGCATGGTTTATTCGAGTCGCCCATTTTCCCGGGTCCTCGACCGACAATTCCAGGTGTTCCGGTGCAATCAAGTTGGCAATATCACAAGCCTCCTCAAGGTCGCGCGTTAGTATGAGCGCACCCCGTGCGGCAAGCGAAGCACTTATCGTTTCGCGCCTGGGCAGGTCCGGCAGCAGGCGCCTGATACTTGATGAAACCTTGTCAAGGAATTCGGCATCGGGCGACAGCAGGATCGCCTGCGCCATTTCATCGTGCTCGGCCTGCGAGAACATGTCCATGGCAATCCAGTCAGGATCGGTGCCGCCGTCACAGATGATCAGGATCTCCGACGGTCCGGCAATCATATCGATGCCCACCTCGCCAAATACCCGCCGTTTGGCCGCCGCCACGTAGGCATTTCCCGGCCCCACGATCTTGTCCACCTGTGAAATCGATTGCGTACCGTAGGCGAGTGCCCCGACCGCCTGGGCGCCGCCAATTGCGATGACGCGGTCGACGCCGGCAATCGCCGCAGCAGCAAGGACCAGTGGATTACGTTCGCCACCCGGTGTGGGGGTGACCATGACGAGTTCACCAACCCCCGCAATCCTGGCCGGCAATGCGTTCATCAGCACAGAAGAAGGGTAGGCCGCACGGCCGCCGGGAACGTACAACCCCACGCGCGCGAGCGGCGTTACCCGCTGACCCAGACGGGTGCCGTCCTGTTCGGTGTATTCCCAGGATTCCGATACCTGCCTGCTGTGAAACATGCGAATTCGCTCAGCTGCAGCCTGCAAAGCGGAACTGAGGCCCTGTGGCAAACCTTCCAGTGCTATCTGGCATTCGGCTTTGGAAATTTCGAGTTCGGCCATCCCGGATACACTGATCCGGTCAAATTTGGCCGTATGCCGCAACACCGCTTCGTCCCCGGACTTGCGCACATCCGCCAGAATTTCCCGGACCACGTTTTCAACATCGGCATCCTGCGTCGCTTCTATTGCGGTCAACGCCGCAAGTTGCGCAGAAAAATCCGATTGCGCTGAAGACAGGCGGCGCAGGTCTGGCATCAGCGTACCGCCCCTTCGAATGCGTCAAGGATTCGCTGGATCCCCTCCCGCTTCAACTTCAACGCAGCCTGATTAACGATCAACCTCGCGCTGATTGGAACGATCTCTTCGACCACGCACAGGTTGTTTGCGCGCAAAGTGGAGCCGGTGGACACCAGGTCGACGATGGCGTCAGCCAGTCCTACCAGGGGGGCGAGCTCCATGGACCCGTAGAGCTTGATGAGATCCACATGCACACCCTTGGCGGCAAAATGTTCGCGAGCCGTTTGCATATATTTGGTGGCCACCCGCAACCGTCCCCCTTTTCGCACCGTGCTCGCGTAATCGAAGCCAACGGGGGCTGCAACCGCCATGCGGCAGGCAGCGATACGGAGGTCCAACGGTTGATACAGTCCCATGCCCCCATGCTCGAGAAGCACATCCTTGCCGGCGATTCCGAGCTCCGCAGCGCCATACTGCACATAGGTCGGCGTGTCGGCAGCACGGACAATGACCAGACGCACGTCTGGCCGGGTAGTGCCAATGATGAGCTTGCGCGACTGTTCCGGGTCTTCAGAAGGACGAATGCCTGCCGCGTCGAGAAGTGGAAGCGTCTCGTCGAATATTCGCCCTTTGGACAATGCAATTGTTATCACGGATGCGGCAGCGCAAAAAGGTGGATTTTACAGTAAAGAACCCAAGAAAATCATGGATTTGCCGGGAACATCCCGCCTTCGCGCCTCCGTTTGCAAGGGACTGTCGACGGCATCAGCAAGGGTCAGCGAATGCGGCTTATCCGGGCCCCCAACTGGGAGAGCTTTTTCTCGATGTTTTCGTAGCCCCGATCCAGGTGGTAGATGCGCTCCACCGTCGTCTCCCCATGCGCCATGAGGCCGGCAATCACCAGGCTGGCAGATGCTCTGAGATCCGTCGCCATGACGGTGGCGCCCTGCAACTGTTTCAATCCCCGAATCACCGCGGTGTGGCCGGAAATTTCAATGTCCGCCCCCAGTCTCTGGAGTTCCGAGGCATGCATGAAGCGGTTTTCAAATATGGTTTCCGTGATCACTGCAGCACCGTCGGCAACCGTATTTAACGCCATGAACTGCGCCTGCATGTCCGTTGGGAATCCGGGGTAGGGCGCCGTTCGAACATTGATGCTTTTGGGCCGACCATCCATGACAAGGGAAATGGAATCGGCGGCCGGGTCAACCTTCGCGCCTGCCTCGCGAAGCTTTTCGATCACGGCATCCAGCGTGTCACTTCGCGTGTTCGCCAGCCGGACCGAACCGCCCGTCGCTGCCGCCGCGACAAGAAACGTTCCGGTTTCAATCCTGTCGGGCATTACCGAATGGCTCGCCCCATGCAATTGCGAAACGCCCTCGATGGTAATGACATCGCTACCGGCACCGCGAATTCTGGCACCCATACGCGACAGGCAATTGGCCAGATCCACCACTTCGGGTTCCCTCGCCGCGTTTTCAATGACCGTTGTTCCTTCTGCCAGGCAGGCAGCCATCATCAGGTTTTCCGTTCCGGTAACCGTAACCATGTCCATGACCAGCCTGGCACCTTTCAGGCGCCGCGCCTTGGCGACGACGTAACCCTGCTCAACCTGGATCTGCGCCCCCATGGCCTGCAAACCCTTGATGTGCAGATCCACCGGCCTCAATCCAATGGCGCAGCCCCCTGGAAGCGAGACACGCGCCTCGCCACAGCGGGCAAGCAGGGGGCCCAGCACCAGAATGGACGCGCGCATGGTCTTGACAAGTTCATAGGGGGGGCGACAGGGTCGCCCAGTTTTTCTGCGCTCAAATCCAGGGTTCCAGTTTCGGCGACATGCATAACGCCGATACGGGCAAGCAACACCATCAGGGTGTCCACATCGCGCAAACTCGGTACGTTGGTCAGGCGAAGGGGTTCCCGCGTGAGCAGCGCGGCACACATGATCGGCAATGCAGCGTTTTTTGCGCCGGAAATGAAGGTCTCCCCAGACAGGCGCCCCCCACCCTGAATCAGCAGCTTATCCACGCGTCGCTGTCCACTCCTCGGGGGTCAGCGTCTTCATTGACAGTGCATGAACTTCCTCGCGCATGCGCTCACCCAATGCCGCATAGACCGCCTGATGGCGTTGAATCCGGCTCTTTCCGGCAAACTCGGCACTGACTATCAAAGCCTCGAAATGCTGCCCGTCTCCGGACACCTCCAGCGTTTCACAAATCAGGCCCTTAGCGATGTACTCGCGCAATTGCTCGGGTGTCAACATCATCAATCTCCGTTTCAAAACCTCAGTTTGTAGCCGCTTCTCAGCATGCTCAATGCGAAAGAAGCGCTGACTGCAAGCGCGGCAAATGCAACCACAAAACTCACCGCAGGATTCACATCCGAAATGCCGAAAAAGCCATATCTGAACCCGTCAATCATGTAGAAAAACGGATTCAGATGGGAGATATCCTGCCACAGGGGCGGCAAGGAATGAATCGAGTAAAACACGCCGGACAGGAATGTCAATGGCATGATCAGGAAATTCTGGAATGCCGCGACTTGATCGATCTTGTCGGCCATCATGCCGGCGATAAGCCCAAGGGTTCCCAGCAAGCCGCACCCCACCAGAGCAAACGCCAGCACCCAAACCGGATGCTGCAATGAAACCTCTGTAAACGGCACGGTGACCAGCAGCACTCCTGAGCCCACGACCATGCCGCGCACGACGGCGGCCAGAACGTATCCACTGAAAAACTCCCAGTGGGAAAGCGGCGGCAACAGCACAAAAATGATGTTGCCGGTCATTTTCGATTGAATGATCGATGAGGAAGTGTTCGCAAACGCGTTTTGCAGCATGGACATCATGACAAGCCCCGGAACCAGGAATGCGCTGTAGGGCACCGCGTCATACACCCTCAGCCGGCTCTCCATCAGGTGCGAGAACACCAGCAGGTAGAGCATTGAGGTCAGGACCGGCGCCATCACGGTTTGGGTCGCCACCTTCCGGAATCGCAGGACCTCCTTGCGAAACAGCGTCTGAAAGCCGCTCAAGCGCCGTCCTCCCGGTTCATGATTTCAAGAAATACATCCTCCAGATCCGGCTGTTCGAGTTCCATTTCAATCAGGGAGCAACCGGCCTCCCTGATGGCCGCCAGTGTCGGCTCAACTTCTGAATAGTCGTGCAACCACAGGATATGCTCGCCGTTGCGAACCCCGTGATCGATTTCGGCAAGGATGGGAGGCAGATTGCCGGCGAGGCGAACCCGAAGCCGGATATTGTGAAGACGACGCACGAGGTTGGATTTCGAATCGAGCGCGACCAGACGTCCATGCTTCAGCATCGCGATGCGCTCGCATAACGTCTCCGCCTCCTCCAGGTAATGCGTCGTGAGCACTACCGTGTGGCCATCGCGATTCAGACGCTGCACGAACTGCCACAGCCCCTGCCGAAGTTCCACATCAACCCCTGCCGTCGGCTCATCCAGCACAATGACCGGCGGCTTGTGCACCAGCGCTTGCGCAACCAGCACCCGCCGTTTCATCCCTCCGGAAAGCGCCCGCATATTGACGTCGGCTTTGGTGGTGAGATCCAGATTGGCCATGATCTCATCAATCCAATCGTCATTGGAGTTGAGGCCGAAATACCCGGATTGAATCCTCAGCGTCTCACGAACGGTGAAAAAAGGATCAAATACAAGCTCTTGCGGAACCACCCCCAGTGACCGGCGCGACTGCCGGTAGTCGGCGGTCACGTCATATCCCATGATCCGCGCCGATCCCGAATCGGCCCTGACCAAACCGGCAAGTGTGCTGATCAGCGTGGTCTTACCGGCTCCATTGGGACCCAACAAGGCGAAAAACTCGCCCTGTTCGATTCGCAGGGTGACATTGTCAAGGGCCTGCAGCGACCCAAAGCGCTTGGATATTTGCTCAATCTCAATAGCCGCGCTCATGTGTTATTACCGGAGGATTGGTGCTGTAGAAACAGAAAATGGGGACCCGGCAACGATATGCGTGTCGCGCCGGCGCGCGAACATGACTTCAATGTGGTTGAACGAACTCGGATACTCCATAGAGTTTGGCAAGGTTGAGCATCGCCTCAGGCAGGTTGCGCAAATGAAGCAGCACTTTCTTGCGGGCCGCCAGCCGCTGCCATTCAAGCGTCAGGGCCACCGCAGAAGAGTCCACGTCCGTGACCTCCGAGAAATCGATCTCGACGGGATCAGCAACAAGGTGCTCGGCCAGGGCGTCGGCGAGCAGCGGGACCGTACTCATGGTCAGGGGCCCGGAAACTCGCAATCCATCGCCCTCGCGACGAATCACGACTTCGTCCTGGCTTCCAGTTGACGGTTTTTCGTGGTTAAAACCTTGATCAAGCCGTCAATACCAGCGTCCCGAACCTGTCCGGCGAAATCCTCCCGGTAGGTGCTGATCAGGCTGACACCTCCGACTTTGACATCGAAGACCTTCCATCCCTGTGGCGTTTTTTCCATATCGTAATCAAGAGTCAGTGGTTGCTGCCCGCGCTGACGTATCTCGGAACGAACCGTGACCTCGGCGTCGTCCGGACGGGCGCGCAGTGGTTTGAAATCTATGACCTGATCCCGATATAACGACAATGCGTTGGAATAGGTTCGAATCAGCAATGTCTTGAATTCCCCGACGAGAGCCTGCTGTTGCTCAGGGGTCGCCTTGCGCCAGTTCACGGCCATCGCGATCTGGGTCATTCGGGTAAAGCTGAAATGGGGCAGCACGCGGCCTTCAACAAGTTCCTGGATGCGCTTCGCGTTTCCAGCCTGGATTTCCTTATCCTTCTTGATGATACCGATCACCTCGGTGGTGATTCCCTGGACAAGCTGATCAGGACTTTGCGGTACTTGCGCAAATGACGCACCAGAAAGGAATCCGGCGAATGCAAATAATAAAATCGCTCTCATTGTCGTCACGAACACTCTTTAGTTGATGGTTGGACCGGGCTGCGACGATCGGATCGATTGATCCGCCAGCGATCCACTTGCGTTTGCTCCAGTTGAATGATCATCTGAAGCCGGAATGGCCGGTGCAGTCGTGCTACTTATCTCGCCCGCGGATGGAAGTTCTGATTTTTCGCTCTCTCGAGGAGGATCGCCATCGAAGATAAGGTTGTTTCTGCGCTGAAAATGGGCGTCCCGCATGAACCGGTATTTATCCAGCGCCGCCTCCTCGGCGACCCTGCCGATGTCAAGCAAATTGGCGCGGATATTGAGCGTACGAACGGCAAATAGCGTATTGCGCGTTGGCACATGACCGAGATTACGAACGATATCCGCTTTGTTGCCGACAACGAATCCCAGACCATCGCGAACATTGCTGGGGCCGAAAAAAGGCAGCACGAGATAGGGCCCCGCTTCTGCCCCCCAGCGGCCCAGCGTCTGACCGAAGTCTTCGTTATGCTTTGGAATATTGAAATCCGTGGAGACATCAATCAGGCCCAGGATGCCGAAGCTGCTGTTAAAGGCAAATCGGGCGAAATCCTGTACGCCATCGGCCGGTTTGCCTTGGAGGATGTTGTTGACACCGATCCACAGGTCCTCAAGATTGGCGAAAAAATTGCTCACTCCGGTGCGAACCATTTCCGGCAATACGGCCCGATAGCCCTGGGCCACGGGACGAAGCACGGCATCGTCAACCGTTTCGTTAAAAGTGAAAACGGCCCTGTTTAACGGCTCAAGCGGGTCCCGGGGATTCCCGCCAGGGGTCGCGCATCCGGCAAGGGTCGCGCTCAACAGCACCCCCCAGACCAAGCTCTTCAATCCGCACTGCATGGAATTCCTTAACCTTGATTTTTGATCAGCGGCCAAAACTGGCCCGGTTTTCGACCCGCGCCAGGATTTCCAGGTCGCAAAAACCTTCTCCGACATCATAGGATGTTGATTTTACTTTTTGTTGTCGCCCTCAGCCGCTTTACTATACAAGAATTGACTGATCAGATTCTCTAGAACGACCGCAGACTGCGTAATCTTTAACGTATCTCCGGATTTCAGGCTTGCGCTGTCCCCCCCGGCGGAAATTCCCACATATTGCTCCCCGAGTAATCCGGAAGTCAGTATTTTTGCCGAAGAGTCCTTTGGAAACTGGAACTTGCTGTCCAGCGCCATGCGAACCACGGCCTCAAACGTCTGAGCGTCAAAACTGATATCCGTCACTCGCCCGACGACGACACCGGCGCTCTTCACGGGAGCGCTTCGCTTGAGTCCGCCAATATTGTCAAATTTGGCTGAAATATCATAAGCCTGGGAGGCGGAAAAGGAGGACAAATTGGCCACCTTGAGGGCCAAAAACAACAGCGCCCCGAACCCCATCGCCACGAATATTCCGACCCACAGGTCAAGTTCCTTGCGAGACATCATGATCAAACTCCCCGAAACATCAGCGCGGTCAAAATAAAATCGAGTGCCAGAACGGCCAGTGACGAAGTCACCACGGTCCGTGTCGTAGCGCCAGACACCCCCTCCGCAGTAGGCGGCGCATCATAGCCTTCGAAAACGGATATCCAGGTAATCGCGACCCCGAATACAAAGCTTTTTATAACGCCATTCAGCACGTCTTCCCTGAAATCGACTGCGGACTGCATCTGGGACCAGAATGAGCCCTCATCCACTCCAATCATGTGCACACCCACCAGATAACCACCGAACACACCCATGGCAGAAAACAGGGCCGCCAGTATCGGCATCGATATCACGCCCGCCCAGAAACGGGGGGCGATGACCCTAGCAATGGGATCCACCGCCATCATTTCCATTGCGGCGAGCTGTTCGGTTGCCTTCATCAATCCGATTTCCGCGGTAATCGCAGAACCGGCGCGACTCGCAAACAGCAATCCGGCCACGACAGGCCCGAGTTCTCGAATCAGGGACAAGGCCACAAGCACGCCAAGCGAGTCGGAAGCGCCATAACGCACAAGGGTGTCATAGCCCTGCAGTCCGAGCACCATGCCAACGAACAGCCCCGAAACCAGAATGATGACAAGCGAAAGAACGCCTGCGAAATAGATCTCGCGAATGGTCAGCGAAAACCGGCGCAGACTTGAACCGGAATATTTGAGTACCAGCCAGAAAAACCGGGATGCGTACCCAAGGCGCCATACCCAGTTGATGGCACGGGCACCCAGCAGACGCAAAAGCTCAACGAGCCGCTCCATCAATGTGCTTCCGCGTAAAGATGCTGCCGGTAATCCGGGGCGGGGTATTGAAATTCAACAGGTCCGTAGGCCTCTCCCTGAACGAACTGCCGCACAAACGGGTCCGTCGATGCCCGTATTTCCGAGGGGCTGCCTTTGGCGACAATCCGGCCTTCCGACATGAAATACACGTAATCCACGATTTGCAGGGCCTCCGCGACATCATGTGTCACGATGATTGAGGTGGCCCCGAGAGCATCGTTAAGCTGCCGGATAAGTTTGCCAATCACACCAAACGAAATGGGATCAAGGCCGGCAAACGGTTCGTCGTACATCATCAGCATGGGGTCCAGGGCGATTGATCGGGCCAGCGCCACTCGCCGCGCCATGCCGCCGGACAACTCCGAGGGCATCAGGTTTGAGGCGCCACGCAACCCCACCGCATTTAGTTTCATCATAACCAGGTCACTTATCATCGATTCTGGCAGCGTCGTATGTTCCCTCAATTGAAACGCGACATTGTCAAAAGTGGAGGCATCCGTGAAAAGCGCGCCGAACTGGAAAAGCATACCCATCCGGCGACGCAATGCGTAAAGGTCCCGGCTGGAAAGGCGGTTGACCGTCTGACCTGCCACCCTCACGTCACCCTGGCTGGGACGCAGGGCACCGGCGATCATGCGCAAGGTCGTGGTTTTTCCACAACCGCTTCCGCCCATTATGGCTATAACCTGGCCCCGTACGATGTTCAGACTGATTGCATCCAGAATGGTGCGTCTGTCGTAGGCAAAGGTAACGTTGTCGACTTCGACCAGATTCTCGTTGCTCACCGGGAAATGTCTTGCGCGCAAGGGCAAAGCGCGGATTCTAGCTGATATCCCAGAGTCCTCAGATGGAAATGAAAACCACTTCCAAATGAATCGTTACCCGCGACGTACCATGGGGTTGATATATGATCGAAAATAACTTCAAGCGGGGGCGTCCATGCCTGCGCCAATACTCAGCTTCAAAAAAGTCAGCAAAAGCTTCGGTCGCGTCAAGATTCTCGACGATGTGGAATTCAGCGTTGCGCCCGGTCAACTTCTCGGCCTGGCCGGCGAAAACGGCGCGGGCAAGACAACACTCCTGAAATGCATGCTCGATTTCTGCTCCTTCGACAGCGGAGCGATCGAAATCAAGGGGATGCCCAGCACGAGGCCCTCGGCCCGCGCCTGCCTGACTTTTCTGCCCGAGCGTTTTACCCCCCCCTGGTTTCTGACGGGGCGGGAGTTCATTCGGGCCACGCGGCAGATTTCCGGGTCGGATTGGGATGATCAATCGGTACTTTCAACCTTTGCCGATCTGGATCTTGCGCCTTCCTGCCTGGACAAACCTGTTCGGACCTTCTCAAAAGGGATGACGCAAAAGCTGGGGCTGGCGGCCTGTTTTCTCTCCCGCAAGGAGCTTTTTGTCCTCGATGAACCCATGAGCGGCCTGGATCCAAGCGCGAGGGTGCATGTAAAAAAAATGCTGCAAAGGCTCAAAAATGACGGCAAGTCCCTTGTCTTCACCTCGCACTCTCTCGCCGACATTGATGAAATCTGCGACGATATGGTGGTCTTGCATTGCGGCTCGGTGGCGTATAGCGGGAGCCCCGGCATGTTGCTGGAACGCCAGGGAGAACCGTCGCTTGAGCGCGCGTTCCTGAAATGCATCGAATCGAATGTCCATGGCCGATAAACCGAGCCTGTTGCTAGTTGACGACGACCCGCTCATCACCGAGACCCTTTCGTTCGCGCTGAGCGGGGATTTTGATGTCCTCGTCAGCGATTCGCGTCGCCATGCCATCAGCCTGCTGCGACAGCGGGACGATGCCCCGCAACTCGCCCTCATCGACCTGGGACTTCCGCCGGCGCCGCATCGTCCCGACGAAGGGTTCGCCCTGATAGGTGATCTGCTCGCGCATTCGCCGGCCATGAAGATTCTGGTGCTGTCCGGTCAAAACGACGCCGCGAATGCGCGTCATGCCAGAACCCTGGGGGCAACCGAATTTGTCGCGAAACCCTGCGACGCGGAGAGTCTGAAAAAGATTCTTTTGCGCGCATTGCAATTCCGCGCAGCAGAAATATCGGGGGGTGGCGCAACCGACACGGATCCTCTCATTGGGAACAGCCCGCCGCTTCAAAAACTGAAGAACCAGATCAACCAGTACGCGGACTCGCCATACCCGGCCCTGATCGAAGGGGAGTCCGGAACCGGCAAGGAATTGGTCGCCAATCTGCTTCACCGGCTTTCCTGGCGCAGGTCAAAGCCCTGGTTCGCGCTCAACTGCGCGGCAATCGCGCCGACACTGGTGGAACCGACTCTTTTTGGCTATGCAAAAGGCTCATTTACAGGCGCCACACAGAACAAATCGGGTTATTTCGAAGACGCCGCGGACGGAACCCTGTTTCTGGATGAAATCGGTGAGTTGCCGATGGAATTGCAGGCCAAATTGCTCCGTGTACTGGAAAATGGCGAATATCAGCGGGTGGGCGAGACGCAACAGCGCCATTCAGAGGCAAGGGTCATTGCCGCCACAAACCGCGATCTGCGTCAGGAAATCAAAAAGGGGCACTTTCGAGCCGACCTTTACCACCGGCTGTCGGTCTTCACCATCAGCGTTCCCCCGTTGCGGGAAATGGACGATGACAAGACATTGCTGCTCGAGCACTTTCAGAAATTCTATGCCGCCCAGGCACAACTCCAGACGTTCTCGCTGGAAGATTCCGCCAAGCAGCTCTGGCAGGAATACCGTTTCCCGGGCAACGTCAGGGAATTGAGGAACATCACCATCCGTCTGGCCACCAAGTACGCGGGCCAACGCCTATCCGCCAGGGAACTGGAGCCCGAACTGGATATGGAGGACTTTCCTCAGCAAACGCGCGTAGCCCCCCTTGAGGAACGGGATCCGGAAGCCCTCGTGGACCAGGCGCAAAAGCACCTGCAGCGTGAACGTGACTTCAACCTGGACCAGACCCTCAAGCAGTGGGAGCAGGGGTACATCGAGGCGGCCATGAAGTTGACCCGCGGAAACGTCAGCCAGGCGGCAAAATTGCTGGGAATCAACCGCACAACCCTGTATTCCCGGATGGAAGCGCTGCAGAAGCAGCCCTGAACCCGTCATGTATTTCGACCATTTCGGCCTGAGCGAAGCCCCGTTTCGAATAACCCCGCACACCGATTTTTTCTTCGCGGGCGCAAATCGCGGCGCCACGCTGGACGCACTCCTGTATGCCATCACCCACGACGAAGGAATCGTGAAGGTTTCGGGTGAAGTGGGCAGCGGAAAAACCATGTTGTGCCGGGTTCTCATGGAGCGTCTTCCGCCGCATGTCGAAATTATTTACCTCGCGAATCCGTCTCTTTCGAAAGACGAAATCCTCATTGCGATCTCGGATGAACTGAAACTGAATCCGGACAGCGAGCGCGGCACGAGGATTTTGCGTTCCATACAGGATGCTCTTATTGAACGGTACGCCGCCGGGCGACGTGTCGTGGTGCTGATCGACGAAGCGCATGCAATGCCGCGTGAAACCCTCGAGGAAATTCGCCTCCTATCCAATCTCGAGGCCAATCGCAACAAACTGCTGCAGATCGTGCTTTTCGGGCAGCCGGAACTTGATGAACTTCTCAACACGGCCGAAATGCGCCAGCTCAAGGAGAGGATCACTCATGGATTCCGCCTTGAACCCCTGGTTCGAAACGACATTCGAAGCTACATCGACTACCGATTGCGGGCCGCAGGTTATCGCGGGCCCAATCCGTTTTCACCTGCCGCGATCAGACGTATCGACGAAGCGTCAAAGGGTCTCACCCGAAGAATCAATATTCTTGCGGATAAATCACTGCTTGCCGCTTTTGCCGCAAACACCCATACCGTGGGCGAACGAGAAGCCCGGCGGGCAGTTGCTGATTCCGACTTCTACCGCCCGAAACCGAAATTGGGTCGCATTGCGCTGATTTGCGCTGGCGCAGCCGCCGGCATTGCCATTGGATATGGACTCGCCATGATGCTTGCGGCGACGCCGAACCATGTTGCAGCGATTGTGCAGCAACCCCCACCGGTCGCCGCCGGAACGCAAGGCATCCAGACGTCGCCGGCCCCGGAAAAGGATGTCCCGCAGGTGCGGGTTGACGAGCGTCCCGAAGCGTTGCCGCAGCGAGATCCGGCGGCGGCGGTGCAGCCCGCTGCACAGGTGCAATCCGAAAAAAACCTCAATCCAGCGGTCAAAAGTCTGACCGGGGACGACGCTGTGGCCATGCAGGCCCCCGAAAATCATTCGCTTGGAAAACTGGCCCAACAAAGCTTCGCCAAGACCCAGGAATGGCTCAAAGGCGCCCCCGGAAAAAACTATTCAATTCAACTAATTACAGTGGCGGAAAGCGAACCCGCACGCTTGGAGAGTTTTATCCATCGGGCGCAGAAATTGCTGCCGACACAGGATCTTTACGTCTATAGTGTAAAAATCAATGGTGCACAGCATTACCGCGTGGCAATGGGGAACTACCCCACCACCGTTGACGTGCGCAACGCCATATCCGAGTTGCCCGCAGACCTCAAAGCCCCCAATCCGTATTTTCGAAGCGTTGATCGCATGCGAAGTCAAAATAGTCAATGAATTTTATAAATTATCGCGCAAAATCAATTTATTAGATTATACTTTTCATCTAACTTCGCGACCATGTCGCTTGCTGGAAAGGTTTGCCTTCCATGACGACGAAGAGATTATTGATGGCGGGCGTGGCTTTGCTGTTTGGATGCACCGCCCCGCCAATCATGAAGCAATCGGATACGCATATCGTTTCGGAAGCACCCGCAACCACAGGTTCAATTCCCGCGCCGGTTCCGTTTTCACCGTTCCTCCCAAAACCGAAACAGATCCAGAAACCCGAGACCTATAGCGTTGTCGTCAATGGCGTCAAAGTCAGTGAATTGCTTTTTGCACTGGCCCGCGATGCCAAGTTGAATGTCGACATTCACAACGGTATTTCCGGGACCGTCACGATGAACGCGATCGACCAGACCCTGCCGCAGTTGCTGACACGCATCTCAAAGCAGGTGGACATGCGCTGGGAGTTCGATCCTCCCAATCTGATCGTGATGCCGGACTCGCCCTTCCTTCGCATTTACAAAATCGATTACGTCAACATTGAGCGTACATCGACCGGCACGGTCGGCATTTCGAGCCAGATCTCAGGTACTGGCGGAGCAAGTGGCGGCGGTGGCGGCGCCGCTCCCGGTGGTGGCGGTGGCAACAACTCCAGCACAACACTGACCAATAAATCCAGCAACAAGTTCTGGGAGACCCTGGTCAAGAACGTTGAGGAAATCCTCCACGAAACCGACAAGATCATACCTGCCGGCAACACAGCAAACAGCACACCGGCCGCTGCAGCTCCGGCGGCGCCTGCAAGCCCGCCAAATCCCCTGGGAGCAATTGCCGGCTCTCTCGCGGGGGGCGCTGGTGCAGCGCAGCCACTGCCGGGCCCCCTTCCGGCCGCTCCCGGTGGCGGAACCTCAAATTCGACATTCAGGGAAGCCGCATCGGTCATCGCAAATGCGGAAGCCGGCGTCATGAGCATTCGCGCAACCTCCCGCCAGCACGAAAAAATTCAGGAATTCCTGGACCGTGTGCTGGTGAATGCCAGGCGGCAGGTTCTGATCGAGGCCACCATCGTCGAGGTACAGTTGAGCAACCAGTTTCAGCAGGGCATCAACTGGTCGCTGTTGCGACGAGGCCCCTCGGGAATCAGCATCAGCCAGTTGCCCGTTGGCGGCCTTGCCTCGACACCCACCCAGGGCCTGTTCGTCGGCAACCTGTCTGCGCCGAACTTCAATCTGGGCAATCTCACCTCAATCGTCCAGCTTCTCGAATCCTTTGGCAATGTCCGGGTGCTTTCCAGCCCCAAGATCTCGGTTTTAAACAATCAAACCGCCATGCTGAAGGTCGTTGACGAGCGTGTTTATTTCAACATTTCGGTAAGCACTAACGCCACGGCCAACGTCTCGCAAACAACCTTCACCACCACCGCAAACACTGTCCCCGTCGGCTTTGTGATGAATGTGCCCCCCCAGATCGGCGACACGGACATTGTGCTGCTCAATGTGCGGCCGTCCCTGTCGCGCATTGTCAACTTCGTCAATGATCCGAATCCGGCGCTGGCCAATCCGTGCGGCATTCCTGTCCCGGTTGGGGGCTGCAACCTCGCGCCCATCGTGAGCCGCTTTCCGGAAATTCAACGCCGCGAGATGGAGTCGCTGATCAAAGTGAACAGCGGGCAGATCGCGGTCATGGGCGGACTCATCCAGGAGTCGGTGACGGACCTGGAGGACGGCATCCCGGGTGCCAGAAGTTCTGAGGGCTTCGGACAGCTGTTCGGGCAGCGCAACCGCGCCAATACGAAAACCGAACTTGTCATATTTTTCAGGCCGGTGGTGATTCGCGATCCCAGCATTGACGGCGATTACCGTGCTTATCGCGTTTTTGCGCCTGATGAGAACTTCCTCACACAACCCAATCCGTCCACGTTTTCCGAGGACGCGCGGAAATGAGCTTGCTGCTTGAAGCCCTCAAAAAAGCCGAACTGGCCAAACAGGGCGCACTGGCAAACAATCCACAGCCGGAAGAACTTGATTCGGGCAGCATTCGCTTTGAGGAGCCCGATGAACCGACGCTGCGTCCGGATCAAATGCCGAAATACAACGCTTCGGAGACGGAGCAAAGCGCTGCACCAAAGTCGGCACCGGCACCCGTGGTTGAACCCGTTCCCGTCGCAGCGATGCCGGCAAGACCACCTGCCCCCCCGTCCGATGCAGATGTAGTATCTCCTCCCAGACCCAATCCGCAGCGTCAAGCCGCCCGCCAAATGTTTGAAGCCAAAGAGGTTGATTACAACCCGAAACGGCCCTTTTACATCACTCTGGGCGCACTCGGGCTCGCCGCTGTCGGCTACGGCGTCTACCTTTGGTGGCAGCTGCAGCCTCACTACTCCGTGAATACGACCGCGATTCAGAATGCCCCGAAATCTGCGCCGATCTCAAGGCCCCCACCCCCGCCCCCCGTGACGGATCCCCAATCTGAACTAGCCACCGCGCCCGGGGCAGACGAGAAAGTGCAAACAGTGACTGCGGCACCAACGCCGGGCGTTCAACCGGCGCCGGTCGCCCCGGGCCCCGCGTCGGCCGTGGTGGCAATTGCGCCTTCCGTAGCCGCCCCCCCCAAATCCGCGCCTGCCAAAGCGGAAGTTCCGACCGGGACTCCGTCGGCGCAACGATCGGGTAAGGCAGGCGGGGTGCCGCCAACGGTCACCGCTCCGGCAGGAACATCGCCCCAAAGCGCACCCGCGCAGACCCCAGCCGTACCTCGCCCGCCGCGATTGCCGATAAAAATAACGCCGCCCGCATTGCAGGGGAATGTCACTCTCGAGAATGCCTACGCCGCTTTTCAGAGCGGTGATTTCGACCGTGCGCGATCGGAATACCAGCTGGCTCTCAGCCGGGAAGCCAATAACCGCGATGCCCTGCTGGGTCTGGCTGCGATCGACGTGAGAATGCGGGATTACGAAACCGCCGAAATGCGCTATCTCAAATTGATCGAGCTGGACCCGCGGGACTCACTTGCACAGGCGGCACTGATCGCGTTGCAGGGCAACGTGGATCCCGTGCAACTCGAAAGCCGGATCAAAAACCTTATTGCGGCGCAGCCGGATACAACCCACCTCTACTTCGCATTGGGAAACCAGTATTCGGCGCAGTCACGCTGGGGGGAAGCGCAGGACGCCTATTTCAAGGCATTCAGTGCAGACCCGCAAAATGCCGATTTTGCATTCAATCTCGCGGTAAGCCTGGACCATCTCCGCCAACGCAAAATTGCAGCCGATTACTACCGGAAAGCTGTCGCCCTCGCGGGTACACGCCCTGTCGGATTCGATCGCAGACAGGCTGAAACGCGCGCGCAGGAGCTGGAACGGTGAACTCCCCGCAGGGCGCGCCTGTCGCTCCGCAGGCCAAGCGCCATATCGGTCAGATACTGATTTCGCAGGGAATACTGACCGAAGATCAGCTGCGAATCGCGCTCCTTGAGCAGCTCAAGAACAATCAGCCGGTGGGCCGGTTGCTGGTCCAGCTGGGTTTCGTCTCCGAAGCCACACTTCGCGACGCATTGTCGGAAAAACTCGGTCTTCAGAGCGTCGATCTTTCCCAGATCGTGGTGGATTCCTCGGCATTGAAACTGGTCCCCCGCGATTTCGCAAAGCGCCAGAACCTGTTTCCGGTGGCGCTGGATCGGGAGCGCAAACGCCTCATCATCGCCATTGCCGACACCAACAACATTGTCGCGCTGGACCAGGTTCGCGCGCAGCTTCGGGACAATTTTGATGTCGATGTGCGCCTTGCCGGCGAAAGCGAGATCGCACGCGCCGTGGATCAATACTATGGCCACGACTTTTCCATCGACGGCATTCTTCACGAAATTGAAACGGGCGAAGTCGATTACCAGAGCCTCCAGGTTTCCGGCGACGCCTATTCCCAGCCGGTGGTCCGGCTTGTGTCTGCATTGCTTGCGGATGCCGTCGAACGCGGCGCGTCGGACGTGCACTTCGAGCCGGAACAGAATTTCCTGCGAATCCGTTACCGCATCGATGGCGTGCTGCGGCAGATTCGCAGCCTGCACAAGACCTATTGGCCGGCGATGGCGGTGCGCATCAAAGTGATGGCCAAAATGAATATTGCCGAAACACGCGCACCGCAGGATGGGCGCATCTCACTCACGCTGACCGGCCGTTCCGTCGATTTTCGCGTTGCCTCGCAGGCAACGTCACACGGTGAAAACGTGGTGCTGCGTATCCTGGACCGGCAGAAAGGCATCGTGCCGCTGGACGGCCTTGGCCTGGAAAAAAACCAGCTGGAACTTCTCAAGAAGATGATCGCAAGGCCGGAGGGAATCATTCTGGTCACGGGCCCGACCGGAAGCGGAAAGACCACCACCCTTTATTCTGTACTTAACCACATCAACAGCGACGGATTAAACATCATGACGCTGGAGGATCCGGTCGAGTACCCCATGACCCTCATCCGCCAGACCTCGGTCAACGAAGCAGCGAAGATGGATTTCGCCAATGGCATACGCTCGCTGATGCGTCAGGATCCGGACATCATCCTGGTTGGCGAAATTCGCGATGAAGACACGGCCACCATGGCCTTTCGCGCCGCAATGACGGGCCACCAGGTGTATTCGACACTGCATACCAATTCCGCAATCGGGGCGATACCCCGGCTCCTGGATATCGGCATTGTTCCCGACGTGCTGTCGGGCAACATCATCGGAATCGTCGCCCAGCGTCTGATGCGGCGGCTCTGCAAACATTGCAAGCAGCCCTACGAGGCGAGCGCTGCAGACTGCAAACTGCTGGGCGTGGACGTGGGGAAGGCTCCCACATTGCATCGCTCGGTCGGCTGCGACCAATGCGATTTCCAGGGCTACAAGGGGCGCCTTGCTATTCTCGAGATCCTCAAATTCGACCCGGAAATCGACGAAATGATTGCGCATCGCGCGACAACGCGCGAGCTTCTCAAGGCAGCAATCAGCCGGGGATTCAAGACCCTTGCCGACGACGCAATCCGCAGGGCACTCGACGGCAATACCGCCCTTGACGAAGTACTGCGAGTGGTTGACCTGACCGATCGCATGTAAGTGTCACAGAGAATCCCGCTTTAGATCATGCCGCTTTTCACCTACAAGGCCATTGACGCCGCCGGGAAGTCCTCGATCGGCCAGGTCCAGGCAACCAATCTGGTGGACCTTGAGATGCGCCTGAAGCGCATGGGCCTGGACATGATCAACGGCGGGCCGACGCGTGGCGGCACTTCGCTGATGCGCAAAGGGTCCATCAAGCGAGAAGACCTCATCAACTTCTGTTTTCATCTCGAGAATCTGGTCAAGGCCGGAGTACCCCTGATCGAGAGCCTGACCGACCTTCGCGACAGTTCGGAGAATCCGCGGTTTCGCGAAGTCATCTCCGGCATCATTGAAAGCATCCAGGGTGGCTCCGCCCTGTCGGTGGCGCTGGGCGACTATCCTGATGTTTTTTCACCGGTTTTCGCCAGCCTGATCCGGGCCGGAGAGGCCACCGGCCGCATGCCCCAGGTGCTGCTCAACCTGACTGACACCCTCAAATGGGAGGACGAACTCGCCGCACAGACCAAGAAGATTGTCATGCTGCCTGCATTTGTCGGCTCCGTCGTCCTTCTCGTTACGTTTTTTCTGATGATTTATCTGGTGCCGCAAATGGTGGCATTCATCAAGGGCATGGGACAAACCCTGCCGCTGCACACGCGGGCGTTGATCGTGGTGTCGGGCATCTTTGTCAACTACTGGTGGGCACTCATCGGAACTCCCATTTTGCTGATTTTCGGAATCAAAATTGCCGCCGAAAAGAATCCCCTCGTCCGCTATCAGCTTGACCGGGCCAAACTCAACATTCCTATGGTGGGCAACATCCTGCGAAAAATCATCCTTTCGCGCTTTGCGAGCACCTTTGCCCTGATGTATTCGGCCGGCATAACCATCATGGATGCCATGCACAGCTCCGAAGAGATTGCCGGCAATCTGGTCATCCAGGAGGGGCTGCGCATGGCCGGCCAGGAAATTGCCGAAGGCAAAAGCGTGACGACCGCTTTTCAGGATGTGGGGCTCTTCCCGCCACTGGTGATAAGAATGATCCGGGTGGGCGAAACCACCGGGGGGCTGGACAACGCGTTGCTGAACGTTTCCTACTTTTACAACCGGGAAGTCCGTGAGTCCATCGGAAAGGTGCAGGTGATGATTGAACCGGCAATGACGGTGGTGCTGGGCGCAATTCTGGGCTGGGTGATGCTGTCGGTACTGGGCCCGATCTACGACATCATGACCAAGATCAAGATCTAGGACGGCACGACAAAACATGCCCGCCAAGAGAATCCTGTATTTCACGACAAACCAGGTCGTAGCGTTCACCTGGACGGCCGGCACGCTCGTACGAGACGCAGTTTTCCCGCAAGGCGAAGAGGCACCGCCCGAATTCACCAGTTACGTCTCCCAGTCGCCACAGGCCCTTTATTTTCTGCTGGTGGATATCGTCGACGAGGATTTTCACCAGGAATTGATTCCCTACGTTCGTGGCGGTGACCGCCGCACGCTTTTGCACCGAAAACTGGCGCAACGTTACCGCGACCTTTCACTCGCGATGACCCTTTCCCTGGGCTATGAGACCGGACCGAGGCGCGAAGAAAGCATCCTGTTCACATCCTTCACGAACACCCAGCAATTGCAGCCATGGCTGTTGGCCCTGTCCAGGCTGGAAGCGCGAATGGCCGGGGTCTACTCCCCTCCTTTGCTTGCCCCGGCGCTGGCAAAGCGCCTCGGTTTTTCCCAGCAGCGGTTTCTCCTTGTCAGTCGGCAGCAGGCCGGCATTCGCCAGACCTTCGTCGACAAGGGCCAAATCCGGTTCTCCCGGCTGGGACAGATAGAGGGCGATGACCCGGTGCTTCGGGCCAATATGCTCGCCTCGGAAACCTCGCGTCTGCAGCAATACCTCACCAACATGCGCATGCTTGCGCGCGACGGCGGCGCGCTGGAAGTAATCGTTCTTTGTCCGGATGACATGCTTACCCAGTTTCAGGTCGCCTGCGTCAATACCGCGCAGTTGCATTACAACCTTTTAACAGTAAGCGACGCGAGCAAGCGGATTGGATTGAAATCAGCACCGGCGGACGCATTGACCGAAAACATATTTGCCCATTCCCTTGCTTCCTCCCCGCCTTCGTTGCAATTCGCGGTTGACGAGCACCGCCGCTTTTTCAATCTGTGGCGTGCACGGCTTGCCGCATTTGCAACGGGCGGCGCGATATTCCTGCTGTGCGCGCTCTGGACTTCCGTCCGGCTCCTGGAATTCAACAGCGTGAGAACCCAGGCCGACGGCGACCAGCAGCGGGAACGGCAATTGAATGAACAATATGCCCGGTTGCAGGCGCAGTTTCCAAAGACGCCGACAACGACGGATAACCTCAAGGCGCTGGTAAAGAACTATGTCACCCTGCAAAAGCAGAGCACCTCCCCGGAGAAGATGTTTGTGGACCTCAGCCGCACACTCGTTTCCAGTCCACAGATTGAGCTGGAACACATTGAATGGCAGCTCAGGTCGGACGCGCCGCGCGCAGGTTCCAAGGCGGGAGAGGTCAAACCCGCCGCTCCGGCGCCGGTGGCATCCGGAGAAAAATCCGAAGGCGCCCCGATGTACGAAGTTGTGCAGATTTCCGGGCGCATCAATGCGGCCCAGAGCGGGGACTACAAGAACATCACACAATTGGTCAACAAGTTCGCAGATGCCTTGCGCGGTCTGCCGGGGATAGTCGTTGACAGCGTGCAATTGCCTTTCGATCTGACCGCGGAAAAGAGCCTTTCCGGGGACATCGGCGCCGCCAGGGAAACCGAAATACCGCGCTTTACCATTGTTCTGAGCAGGCGTCTCGAATCGTGAGGATTGACCGCGCCGATTTCAAAAAAATGCGCCTGCCCGTCGCGCTTGCGGTGCTATTGATCGGCTTGGGGGCGGGTTTTGTCGCCGTGTCCGAATCATGGCTCGCCGACGCCAAGGTTGCCCGCGGCGCGGCAGCCAAATCCAGTGAAGAGACGCAAAAGAAGGTTGCCCAGGTTTCCGAGGAGGAACGTGAAATCAAGGAAAACATGGTCTGGTATGCGCGCATGGCATCGCGGGGCATGGTTGACCAGGAGAACAGGCTTGATCTCATTGATTCGATTGCAAAGATAAAAGCCGCGAGGAAACTATTCGAGATTCGCTACACCATCGATTCGCAAAAGCCGCTCGCCTATCCGGGGATGACCCCCGCCGGCGCCCTCGATCTGGCGGCCAGCCGGATGAGGCTTGAAATGCAGTTGCTTCACGAGGAAGATTTGCTCAAATTCCTTTCCGACCTTGAAGCTGCAGCGCTATCTCAGGTCTCAATCCGCCACTGCACGATTGACCGACTGGAGCGTAGCGGCGTGCAGGCGTCATCGGCGTCGCCACGCCTTAGCTCTATCTGCGAAGTGGATCTGGTTGTCGTAAAGCCGGTGAAATCATGAAAAACGTGAGCTCAGCCCCTTTATTTTCTGAAGCCCTCCGAACAATGCCGCCGGCGGTTTGCCTGCTGATGGCAATGTTGGCGCCGATTGGCGCCTTCGGTCAGGACAACGCCGTTACCAAGGACCTTGGCCGGCTGTTTTTCTCGCCACAGCAGCGCCAGGAACTGGATCGCAGGCGGGAACTCAACATTCAGGAGGCCACCGTGGAGGTTGAAAGTCTGTACACGGTCAATGGACAGGTTTCACGGTCCTCTGGAAAGACCACCACCTGGATTAACGGCGCGTCCCAAAACGACGCCTATAAACCGCGCAATCCGGCTCTCATTCCACTAAAGCCGGTTGAAGAGGAACCGGCCACCGATGTGCGCGTCGGTCAAACACTCGACAGGAACAGCGGGTCCATCAACAATGGCTTGGGTGGTGGCGAAATCAAAATCAAATCCGCGAATCCCCCGGCCAAGCCCTCTGCCAAACGCTGAGCAAACAACGGCTTGTTATCTCGGCGCATTCCGGGACCCATCCGACAATTCCTAAATATTATTTAATAATCAAGGGATTGCGCGCCCACTGTTAATCAGGTAACCCCTGAGTTCCGCCGGCGAGATATCAAGAACGATATCGTCGCTCGGGGAAGAATACGTGTTACCCACAGACATATTCGCGGTTTTGTCGACGCCATAGGACCATAACCTGATCGCAACGGAATAGGTCGAAGCGGGCGTTGTGGTGGAAATTCCGATGCCACTGGCCGTCGTCGTATTGGCGATCGTCTGATAGACAATATATTGAATCGCCGAACCCCAGCCGTCCAGAGTTTCCCATTGCTGCATGCCCAAAGTGGAATAGGGCACCTGTCCCCTGACATAAAGATTTGTTGAACTGGGCCAGCCGATTGCATTGGTTGTCGCGGAAGGATCCCAAAGAATCACCCCTGTTGTTGCAAGCGCGTCCGTGACGCCGTCATATCCTGTCGCGACAGGCAAACCTGAATCCGGCAACGGAAGATACCGGCACTGCGGTGTCGATCCGGCATTGCAGGCACTGCTGCCAAATCCGCTCGAATTATTGACGATGAACGACAAAAGGGCATTCTTCACAAGTTGCAAACGGTCGTTGGTAACGGCGCGCGACGTCTTGAATGCGCCCTGCTGTGCCAGGGGAAACAACAAGTCTTCCGGAGTAATCGCGAACACGATATCGTCATAGACGTCCTTGACGTACCCCGTCGAGGGATTGACGTACTTTGTATCAGCCTGGGCGTTTTGCCATTCGGCGGGATTGGTCGTGGCGGAGGGCAGCGTGGACTGGACTCCCGAAGTCTGATATGCGCCGGCGCCATTCCGGTCATGAGACACAATCACAACCACCGCGGCAATATTGCACCCGTTGTCGCCCTGCGTCGTGGAGCACGCGTTGATCTGATTCTGGGTGGAGAGACCGCCGGCACCGGTCAAACCAAGACTGACTGGCGTGCCGCTGTGAACAGAGATATTTCCGCGCATGCTGGTGATCGTATTTGAATTCCGATTCGTTTCCGCCTTAACCACGTTGTAAGTAAAGAAATGTCCGTACGGATCCGCCGCATAGGATGATTCAATGCCCAAGGTCACCCACGGAACGACACCGATGACATTGCTCGCGCCTGCGGCCACCGTGCTCGTGCACGTCCCGGGAGTTGAGGCTTCGACGCCATAGTTGGCCGAGGTATTGGTCAGCGTCGGCACCGCCGGACAGGGCAGACGGCTGTTCTTCGCGACAAAGCTTGCCAATGACGCCTTCACTATTTCCATCCGTCGCTGGGTTTCCCTCGTGTTGCGCGCCTCGATCTGCGTGGTCACGACGACCATGGTTGACGCGAGCGCGAGGCCGACCAGTAGGAGGGCAATCGCCACCTCGATCAGCGTAAAACCTCTTTGCGAACGGGCCAGCATCTTTTCAACTGCCTATCGGGAGCATTGTATGGGGCATGACATTCGATACATCACGGCGGATAAGTAACGCTGGCAGCGTTGAACAGTGTGCGAATCTCATCCAGCTTGACCGCGATGGATATATCGTCGCTCGTGCCCATTGTGCCATCGGGGCCACTCGAGGTGAGTGTAAAGCAATGGTAGGTGGAACAGGCTGCTATGACAGCCGAAGCCGGATTGGCCGGCGTTGTACCACTGAAGCCCCGATGACTCGCAGCAGACGCATTTCCAGCGCGCACAAAGCGACGCTCCGAAACTGCATAGTCAAAATAATTGCCCCAGCCATCCTTGATGTCATTAAGGAGGAGTCCGACCGAAATATAGGGAACGCGGGCGTGGTTGCCTGCCGTCGGATACAACCCGGTGCCGGTTGTTGTCGAATCCTCGTTTCCATCCAGAGGAGAATAGTCAGGAACCGGCAGCCTTCTGCAGAACACGCCGGCCGGCGTGCCGCTGCTCACGCAGGTTGAACCCGGTGATACCGTCGTGTGCCCCATCGCAAAACCAATCAACGCGGATTTGATGACCTGAATTTTCATGTTCGTAACCCGATCCGCCGAAGCAACCGATTCGGTTATCGGAACGCGCTGAATGATGTCAGCCGCCGACCATACGACCACCTTGTCGTCATACATTGATACTGTGTCATCGGTTGAGGTCACTGCATTCATCGTCACCAGAGCATCGTCGGAATCCGCATTTTCGTACTCTGGATCGTTGGTATTCTGGCGGCCGGCAACAAACGTCAATTGCGTTCCATTGGGAAGATAACCCCCAAGCCCATTTTCACCATGCGATACCAATGCGGCGATGCCTCGCCGGTTGCAGGATGTTACGGCGGCCACCGTGGAACAGGCGTTGGTTTGATTCTGCGACCCGACCCCTGCCAAACCCAAAACAACGGGCGCAGCGGAATGAAGGGTGATGGCCCCGGTGATGCCGCCAACGGTTTGCTGAGTCAATCCGGTTGCGGCTGTAGCCACGAGAAACGTGAAGTGGCGGCCATAGGCGTCATAGGAGACTTCGACGGGCAGTCCAAGGGCAACCCAGGGCACCAAACCTCTTTTTGTGGCCGTCCCCGAGAGAGCGCCGGTGCACGTTCCGGGTGTGGGCGCCTCCACCCCCGCGCCGACAATCGTATCGGACTGCGGAATGGCGGGGCAAGGCAGGCGATTATTGGTCGCGATGAATTTTGCTATCGCCTCACGCACCCTGTCCATTCGCGCCGAAGTGGTCATCGAATTCGCGAAATCTGTGGCGGAGGTCATCGACCGGAGCCCCTCTCCAATGGTCACGAACATGATCAGGATTGCAATCGCAAACAGCAATATTGCCGCTCCGCGCTGTTTTCCCCGCAATCTCAATCGAAAATGACTCATTCAGGCCGGAAAGTTACAGTCCACATGGTGTTCAATTCAGCGCCCCGGGCTTTCTATGATCAGACATTCGGGGGTAAGTCTACGCCACACAAAGATTGAATACGCATGGCATTCAATCAGGATTCACCGAAGCCGCCAGACGCGCCAACCCCGGCTGAAACGTCTTGGCCGGGCCCACATTTTAGCGAAACCACGGTGTATCGCCTGGTCCGGCGACAACCGGATTAGCCGCTAAGAATCCGGCTCGACCATGACGGGCAATGCACGCGCATTGGCAGTCAGTGAAAATGTCACCGCACCCGATTCATTGCCCGCAAGGCGGAGGGTAAACCCGGCACTCTCCGCGAGGCGCGCGGTTTGAAACAAACCGATGCCAAAACCGCTGCTTGATGGCACCGGCCCCTTCATCAATCCGGCCAGAACGTCGCTCGGAACCGGCTCGCCATTGTCGCTGACCGATAATTCTACGGCATCATCGCAACGGAACATGACGCGAACCGACACCGCCTCGTCCATCTTGCGCTTTCTGAGTGCGTTTTGAAGCAGGTTGTCCCCTGCGCTGTCAAAAAGCTCTTTGGGCAACAAGACCGCGTCATTGATCGAACCTTCACTGAAATCAACGCCACGGTCCCTGTAATCCTTATGAAACCCATCCCACCAAACGCGAGCCTGCACGAAGCTTGGGCTGTCGGTGTGGGGCTTTTGTAATTTGTCCAGCGTCTGCTGCAGGCGTTGTGATATGACCGGCAACTGGCGGCGAAGCAAGCCGACAATTGCAGCCGGTTCTGCCTGCGAATTGCTCTCTACTGCGGCGCAAAGCACGTTGAGCGACTGAAGGAGATTCTTCACATCGTGGGTGACGCGGGCGCCGGTTTCGTGGACCGCCTGCAAATAGGTTTGATCGCGCAACTTCTGTTCGCGAACCTTGTCCAGATAAAACTCCCCGAGCAACTGGCCAAGCAGGTGAAAATGCCAGACCAATGACGGACTCAGGGGATTTTTGGAAAAGACTTTCAGTTCCATGGCTTGATTGGAATATTCGACGACGTTTCTGGATACAGTGCCAAATTCCCCGGAATGCTCGGCCGCGCGCCATGCGCCCCCGGAAACCCAGGGAAGACGCGACAGGCCGGTGCTGGCCTCCTTCATCAGACGCTCCGGCTTGGTCTCCAACCGCGACAACTCGGCCAGAAAGAACAACCACTGCTCAAAAGGCAGACCGATCGACAGCAGATACCTGGAAAAATACATCGACAATCCGCCGAATCCGGCGCGGGGATTCCAGGCAATGCTCAAAGAAAACAATACCGCGGCAATGACCAGCATGGACACCGACAATGCATCAAGGTACGCATAGCTGCCGATACTCATGAAAGCAAAGCTGCCCAGAACCAGCACCACAAGGAGCAGGAACAGCAGCGTGGAATAAAAGAAATCCACGATCTGTGGTGTCTCGGCCGAATCCGCTTCCGCCGGTATCAGGAGCATGACGCTAAACAGGATGGGCAATCCGAATTCGGCGAGCTTGCCAAGATCCTTGGGTAGTCCGTTGGACAGCAATGTGCTTGGCACAATCCACACCAGAAGCAACGCCACCAGATAGGTGAGTACCAGCAGGTAAAAACGCCGCAGCCAGGGCGCCTGAAAAAGAAACACCTTTCCGCCGACAATACCGGCGAGCACACTGACCCACAATCCCAGCAGCCACCAGTTCAGGAAGAACAGGATGCCAGCCGACACCCCTGCAACGGCGATGACCTGCGGCACTGTCAATTGCTGCTCGCCTCGCATGAACGGCTGCCACAATATGAAAAACCCAAAATGCGCGAGCATCAGCGCCCGGGCCCAGAAATCCTCGGCACCGCGCATCGCGGACAGGTGCAACAAAACCAGCATCAGCACGAAAAAGACGCGCCAGTAACGGTTTGTAAAAGGATGGGGGATTTGCGTTAAACGGAATATCGACATTTCATCCGCGCCTTAACCGTTTCTGTCCGGGCCAGTCGAACGGATTGAATGGGTTTGAATTGAATGCCGGAATGCGAAGTGTGGCCCGCTTCAACTGCTCAACGCAATTCACAAAAATCCTGACCCACGTATTATGCCAACAGAAGCGCAATCCGATAACGAATGCCAGCGTGTCGCCGGCGCAAGGTTTTGGGGCGGTCATCCTGACTGGTGCGGTTCTCAAAGGACAAGGAATCGAGGTTGTCTGTGCCGGTATTCAGCCTAACCATCGCCAGAATCACTTTTCTGGAGGCTCTCAGGAGCCGCATGACCTGGGTTGCGATCGTCGCGATGGGCGTAGCGTTTGGCGTCGCCCAATTCCTGAGCCAGGTTGCGATGATCGAATTGGCGCAGATCCAGACCGCGATCATGGCGGTGATGTTGCGCGCTACAGGCGTATTCCTGGTCTCCGCGTTTTGCATTACCAGCCTTGCGCGCGAAGCCAACGACAAGATTGTCGAGTTTTTCCTGTCTCAACCCGCGGCCCGCTCCCAGTACTACCTTGGAAAAATCACCGGCTGTGCAGCGGTGGCGTTGGCGCTCGCCGCCGGATTTTCCGTGCCCCTCGCAATTTATTCTCCGATTTCACAGGTGGCGATCTGGGGGGGGTCTCTAGCATGCGAACTTCTGATAGTCGCCGCAATCAGCGTTTTTTGCGCGATATCACTCACCCATGTCATTGCTGCATTCGCGGCAACCGCCGGTTTCTACCTGCTCGCACGATCCATCAGTGCGATGCAGATCATTGCCGCCACGCCCATCAGCATAGAAACCTCGTGGACCGACGATGTGTTTCGATGGATTGTCGACGCAATTGCACTCATGATGCCGAACCTGGATCGCATGACATTGACGTCGTGGCTCACGGACCAGGGACCGACGATGGGAGAGATATCCCAATGGGCAACACAGACCGTTGTTTACCTGTTGCTGATTGGCGCCGCGACCATGGTCGACTTGTACCGGAAGAACTTTTAGCGAGAGCGAGGCGGATTTGGCCGGATCCCTGGAGCGTCCCTTTCACGTAGTTCCGAAGGGCATTGCGATCATCTTTGGTCTGGCCTTTGCCGTGCAGATCTGGGTTCGAGCCACCAATCCGCTGCTGGTTCCCAAGGCCGTGGATCTGCCTGCCCCACCAGGATCAAACGCCTTGGCGGTCGCCAGTTTCGGGGACCCCATACCAACGGCCAAACTGCTGATGCTTTATCTGCAGGCGTTTGACTACCAATCCGGCGACAGAACACCGTTCCAGGCGCTTGACTATGGAAAGTTGCAGGCCTGGCTGACCCAAATCCTTCGTCTAGACCCCAACGGTCAGTACCCACTTATGGCTGCAAGCAGGCTGTATGCAGATGTTCCTAACGAGGCAAAAAAACGGCAAATGCTGGAGTTTGTCTATCAGGAGTTTTTCAGGGACCCCGGCCGCCGCTGGCCATGGCTCGCGCACGCCGCCGCTGTGGCCAAACACGGATTGAAGGACTTGCCGCTGGCCAGAAAATATGCCGCAGCGATTCAGCAGAATGCCACCGGAGAGGACGTACCGCTTTGGGCAAAGCAGATGGAAATCTTCATTCTCGAAGACATGAATGAATTGGAAACCGCGCGAATCATGATCGGCGGCTACATTGAAAAAGGCCTGATCAAAAGTCCTGGAGAATTGCGAACAATGGAGCTGCGACTGAAAGAAATCGAGTCGAGGATAAAAAAGGGGAAGTGACGGGAAATTGTCAAAAATGTTTAAATCTCGACAAATTCCTTCCGAATTGGAGGGAATATGACCTCTCGGCATCCTTCAGACAGGCACAAATATTGCGTTATCTTGTCCTTACCGACAAAAGTCAGGTTGCGGGACATACAAACTGGAGGCCCTATGAACAAATTTTCAAATAGATCCAAAGCCGCCCAGTCAGGTTTCACCTTGGTCGAGATTGCGATCGTTCTGGTCATTATCGGCCTGCTGTTGGGTGGCATCCTGAAAGGTCAGGAAATGATCACGCAGGCGAAAATAAAGAATTTAATTAATGATTTCAATGGCTTGTCTGCCGCCATGTACTCCTATCAGGATCGCTACCGCGCCCTGCCGGGCGACGAACTCAACGCCACCACCGTCGCTCGCTGGGGTGCCGCGGCATTTGGCGGGGATGGCAGCGGCACTTTCGTCGGCGCCGCGGCCGCTACGACCCAGGTCTATAACAATCCGCCCGCAGCGCCTGCATTGGGCGGACCGGAAAACAACCTTTTTTGGCTGCATCTGCGCCTCTCCGGATTTGTGCCAGGGTCGACCGACACAGCCGCTGCAGCGAGCACGCAGCAGCCGAACAACTCCGTCAACGGCATTGTCGGGGTTCAGACTTCGGGCATGGGTTTTACCTCCAACATCATCTGCACCAGCAACCTGCCGGACAAGGTTGCCATTGCCGTGGATACGCAGGTTGATGATGGATCGGCCATTCGCGGCCAGCTGAGGGGCCAACTCCAGACCGCGCCCAACCCCGCCGCAGCCGCCACCGCGCCCGCAGCAGAGTTTGTTGAAAACGGCACCAATCAGTACCTGCTTTGCAAGAATCTTTGATATTGGCGGTTGTTGTATCAATAAATAGCCCGTTGCTTGCGGGCTTGCGAAGTTAAACCCTTGCACGACATCGGGCAATAAGGAGGCAACATGAGGAAATCAATACGCAGGTCCAATCAAACAGGTTTTACCCTGGTTGAGATTGCGATCGTTCTGGTCATTATCGGTCTGCTGCTTGGTGGCATTCTCAAAGGCCAGGAGATGATCACCCAGGCGAAGATTAAAAACCTGATCAATGATTTCAATGGACTGTCGGCCGCCATGTACTCCTATCAGGACCGGTATCGCGCCTTGCCCGGAGATGAACTTAACGCGACCACGGTAGCTCGCTGGGGCGCGTCGGCGTTTGGCGGCAACGGTAGCGGCACCTTCGTTGGTGTGGCTGCGGCCACAACCCAGGTCTATAACAACCCTCCAGCGGCACCGGCGGTCGGCGGACCTGAAAACAACCTGTTCTGGCTGCACCTGCGCCTATCCGGCTTCGTGCCCGGTTCGACAGACACAACGGCGGCGGCCAGTACCCAGCAGCCCAACAATTCCGTCAATGGCATTGTCGGTGTCCAGACATCAGGAATGGGTTTTACCTCCAACATCATTTGCACCAGCAACCTGCCGGACAAAGTGGCCATAGCGGTGGATACGCAGGTTGATGATGGCTCGTCCATTCGCGGCCAGTTGAGGGGCCAACTTCAGACCGCGCCCAACCCCGCCGCATCCGCCACCGCGCCGACAGTCGAGTTCGTGGAAAACGGTACCAATCAATACCTGCTTTGCAAGAACCTCTAAGGCTGCAGGACGATAAAAAAGCCCGCGTGATGCGGGCTTTTTTTATTGCATGCCAGAAAGCTACGGCACCCGAAAATCAGCCCCCCTGGGTCAGGCGAATTTCCGCGGCCGCCAAACCGTCCGGCCTGCCCAGAAGCACAAGAACATCGTCCTGCTGAAAAACGGTATCGCCAGACGGTTTTGCCACCCGCGTGTCCCGGCGCCGCATGGCGGCCACTGACACATCCAGGGACTCCAGGCCAAGGTCTGCCAAGGCCGCTCCCACCGCATGGCTTCCGGCACTAAGGGTTACAGAATGCAGGCGCACCTCGCCAGCGTGGTCTACTGTGTCATCACGATCGGACTCCCCTTCAAAGAATCCTCTCAATATCTGGTATCGATTGCGGCGCACTTCGCCAATCTGGCGAACCACCCGGCGAAGAGGAACACCCAACAGCATCAGGGCGTGGGAGGCGAGCATCAAACTCGATTCAAAGGTTTCAGGCACCACTTCCGCAGCGCCGGCGGCCATGAGTCGATCCAGATCCGCTTCATCGCGGGTCCGCACAATAACCGGCAAAGAGGCATTCGTTGAGCGCAACAGGTCGAGGATGCGTTCCGCCGCTTTGGTATCCGCGAAAGTGATGATCAGAGCCCGTGCTCTCGATACGCCGGCGGCTGTGAGTGCCTCGATCCGGGTACTGTCGCCATAGGCCACCGCCTCCCCGGCCGTCATGGCGTCACGCACCCGCTCCGGATCCAGATCCAGGGACATTGTTCTGATGCCAGCCTGTTCCAGAAGATGGGCGATGCGCTGACCCGTTCGGCCATAGCCGCAAATAACCACATGACCCTCGGCATTCAAGCCTCGAACCGCGATGCTGTGAAGCGCCAGGGAACGCAACATCCATTCCGAACTCGACCAGCGCAATACCAGTCGATCGCTGAAGTGCAGCAGCACTGGCGCAACAAGCATGGAAAGGACCATCGCTGCGGTGACTATCTGAACCAACTCCGCCTCGAGCACGCCGGTGCCTGTTGCGAGAACGAGCAACACAAGGCCGAATTCTCCAGACTGGCAAAGCGCAAGCGCACTTCTCAGCGCGGTGCCGGACGGGCCACCGAACGCGCGTGACAAAAGAGCGATCAGAGCAAATTTCACGGCCATTGCCAGCACCAGCACGAACAAGACCAGGGCCAGATTCGACCAAACCAAAAGCGGATCGAGCTGCATGCCTACGGTAACGAAAAACAGGCCGAGCAACACTTCCCTAAATGGCTTGATATCGGCTTCAACCTGATGCCGATATTCGGTTTCGGCAATCAATATGCCGGCCAGGAACGCCCCCAGTGCAAGCGACAAACCTGCGGCCTCGGTTATGAATGCAAGTCCCAGTGTAATCAACAGGACGTTGAGGATGAACAATTCCTGCGAGCGTCGGCGCGCGACCATGTGAAACCAGAACCGCATCAATCGTTGCCCCGCGAACAACACAATCGTCAGAATGACGGCCGCCTTGACCGCTGCTTCCCCGAGACGGGGCAGCAGTTGCGTTTCGTCCGCTGCAAGGGCCGGTATAAGCACCAGAAACGGCACCACCGCCAGATCCTGAAAAAGAAGGACGCCGACAACCTCCCGACCTTGGGCGGAATCCAGCTGCATCTTTTCCGCGAGCATTCGTGAAACGATTGCGGTAGACGACATCGCCAGAGCGGCGCCAAGGACAAGCCCTGTCTTCCAACCCAGTCCCAACAGAATGCAGATACCGGCCAGACATCCTGAAGTCAGGACGACCTGAAGCAACCCCAGGCCAAAAACGATTCTGCGCATCTGGAAAAGCTTTCCCAGACTGAATTCCAGCGCGACCGAGAACATCAGGAACACGACACCGAACTCGGCAAGGTAACTGGTCTCCCGCGACTCGGGAATCCAGCCCAGGGCATGCGGGCCAATGACAACGCCCACAATGAGGTACCCCAGCAACGGGGGCAAACCAAAGCTGCGAAACACCGCCACGACGAAAACGGCACTCGCAAGCAGAATTATCACCAGCTGGAGCGTGTTACCCACAATTTATCCGCCAAAAGACATCGCGATGCGCCTGAAACAAAAAGGTCAGAAATGATGCTTTCATGGGATTACTCGCCTTACCCACCCGGCGGCACGGCATTTTGACCCTTGGGGCTCTGCTATACTTTCGTCATGATTATGGCAGCTTCGCGAGCCGGCAAATTGCACAAGACGCGCCCCGGCCGTTCGGAGTTGCTTCCAGCCGCAAAACCGGCCGCCAGGAAAAAACCGTCTGCCACTCCCCGCGGCAGACGACAGGCTGTGGCCACTGCCGGATCATCAGCCTTGGAACTTGCACGCAACGTGCTAACGATCGAATCCAAGGCCATCTCGGCACTTGCCTCGCGTCTGGATCAGAACTTCGTGCGTTCGCTGGACATGATCCTTGGCTGTACCGGCCGAGTCATTGTCAGCGGCATCGGCAAGTCCGGGCACATCGCGCGAAAAATCGCATCCACGATGTCAAGCACCGGAACACCCGCGTATTTCGTTCATCCTGCCGAAGCGAGTCATGGAGACCTCGGGCTCGTGCAACCCAACGACCTTCTGATAGCGTTGTCCTACTCCGGGGAAACCTCGGAATTGCTGAACATCATTCCCCTGATCAAGCGTCAAGGTGCCAAACTGATTGCCATCACGGGAAACGCGAAATCCACCCTTGCAGTGCAGGCCGATGCCCACCTGGATGCCCGCGTTGAACAGGAGGCCTGTCCGCTCAACCTTGCGCCAACCGCAAGCACGACTGCCGCGCTCGCCATGGGAGATGCCCTGGCGGTATCCCTGCTAGACGCGCGGGGATTCAGCGCCGAGGATTTTGCGCGCTCTCATCCGGGCGGCACTCTGGGGCGGCGCCTCCTGACCCGCGTTTCCGATGTCATGCGCACCGGCGCGGCGGTGCCCTCGGTAACGCTTCAGGCCAAACTCCAGGAGGCCCTGATCGAGATTACCCAAAAACGCATTGGCATGACGGCGATTGTCGATGGCAAACACCGGGTTCGGGGAATTTTCACCGATGGCGATTTGCGCAGGACACTTGAGAGCACCGGCGATATTCGGTCCATAAATATCGAATCGGTTATGACCCCCAATCCGCGGACCATCGGTTCCAGCCAGCTTGCCGCGGAAGCGGTCAAACTTATGGAAGACCACAAGGTCAACCAGCTTCTCGTCGTGGATCAGCGGGGAAAGCTGGTGGGGGCGCTCAACATGCACGACCTGTTTCGCGCGAAAGCCATCTGATGGCCAGATATTCGGGGCATTGAATGGACACGCGGGTCAAAGCCATGGAACTGGCACGGCACATATGCCTGATGCTGTTTGACGTTGACGGCATTCTTACAGACGGCACGTTGTACCTTGGCGAAAGCGGTGAAGTCATGAAGGCCTTCAATGCGCTGGATGGCCATGGCCTGAAAATGCTCGCTGACTCGGGCGTGGAAGTCGGGCTGCTAAGCTCACGTCGATCGAAAATCGTTGCAATGCGGGCCGCGGAGCTGGGCATTGACCTCGTATGCCAGGGCACGGCCGACAAATCGGTTGAATTCCTGAAGATGCTCAACAGCCGCGGCATTTCCCCCGCACAGGCCGGATACATGGGGGACGATGTCCTTGACCTTCCGGTGTTGATCCGTTGCGGATTCGCAGCAAGCGTTTCGGGAGCCCCGGAGTCCGTCAGGTCCCGCGTGCATTTTGTGCCGGAGGCGCCGGGCGGTCGCGGGGCGGTGCGCGAAGTATGCGATTTCATACTTCGCGCCCAGGGAAAATACGACGCTTCTATGATGCAATATCTGAAATGAAATCCCGGCTCAATCACCTTCTGCCGGTGACCCTCATGTTTTTGATCGGCGCGATGACGCTCTGGCTGAGGTTCACGATGGAGGCACCACCGGCGGGCGATCCGGGGAAGAATCGCCACGAGCCTGACGGCATCGCCGAAAACGTCACCATTGCCCGGATGGATGAACGCGGTGACGCGCAATATCACGTTTCGGCCACACGCATGGTGCACTACCCGGACAACGATTCCATGGAACTGACTGCGCCGAAGTTTCATCGGACCGATGCAAATGCCGACCTGACCGTTGTTGCAGATCACGGAACCATCAATCAGGAAGTCCAGGAAGCCCGGTTCAATGACAACGTCGAGCTCGTTCGCCGCCCTTCGAATGGAAAGGACCTGCTCACAATCCGGACGCAGTACATGCTCGTGTTCATGGACCGCGAAACCGCGCGTACGGACCGCGACGTGTTGATCGTCAATGGCGCCTCCACGCTCACCGGGACCGGCATGGAATATGAAAAGCAAACCGGGAAGTTGACACTGCTGTCCGCGGTAAAAGGAAATTTTCATGTCCAGAAAAAATGACTTTTGGGCGTTGACCGCGATGGCAGTGGCGCTTCTTGCATATTCCCCGGCGCGTGCTGAACTAGCCGATCGCGACAAACCGGTCAACCTTGAATCGGATCGCATGAATGCCGATGATGCAAAGAAGACATCGGTCTTTGAAGGCCGAGTGGTCCTGACACAGGGCACCATGGTCATTCATGCAGATCGCCTGACGGTCAAGCAGGACAGCCAGGGATTTCAGTCTGGAATCGCCATGGGCAACCTCGCGACATTCCGCCAGAAGCGCGAGGGATTTGACGAAAATATTGAAGGTGAAGCGGAAAGAATCGAATACGACGGTCGCGCGGACCGCGTCGAGTTCTTCAACAGGGCCCGGCTGCGCCGCGACTGCGGCGACGACGTAGTCGGCAATTACATATCCTACGACTCCAAGACCGAGCAGTTCTCCGTGCAATCTGCCAAAGGATCTGCGGCCAACAAGGATGACAGGGTCAGGGCAATCATCATGCCCCGCAATCAGCAGCAGTCGCCGTCAGCGAAGTCCCCCTGTTCGTCAACGGTCTCCAAGCCGGGTCCGGCACCGTCCGGCACGCGCTGAGAATTCTGGAATTCAATGAGCATACTTGCAGCCAGTTCGCTGAAAAAGCGCTACAAGTCGCGTGTCGTGGTGAAGGATGTTTCGATAGAGGTCGCGAGCGGAGAAGTGGTCGGATTGCTGGGCCCCAACGGCGCGGGAAAGACCACCTGTTTTTACATGATGGTCGGCCTGGTCGCGACTGACGGGGGCGCAATCCACATTGATTCACGGGAGATCACCCACCTGGCAATGCACAGGCGGGCGAGACTGGGCCTGTCATACCTGCCCCAGGAAGCTTCGGTCTTTCGCAAACTGACGGTGGCCGAGAATATTCGCGCGGTGCTTGAACTTCAGGACCTGACGCCGGACCAGATCACATCAAGGCAACAGGCGCTGCTTGAGGATCTCAATATTTCCCACCTGCACAATTCACCGGCACTCTCCTTGTCCGGGGGGGAGCGGCGCCGCGTTGAAATTGCCCGGGCACTGGCGACAAACCCGAATTTCATCCTGCTCGACGAACCATTTGCCGGCGTGGACCCGATCGCGGTACTGGATATTCAAAGGATCATCGGCTTCCTCAAGACCCGTTCAATCGGGGTGCTGATCACCGACCACAATGTGCGGGAGACCCTGGGCATCTGCGACCGCGCCTATATTATCAACGAGGGAAGTGTGCTCGCGTCGGGAAATCCCGATGAAATTATCTATAATGAAAATGTCCGCCGGGTATATCTGGGCGAGAATTTCCGGCTTTAGAGTCGTCGAATCCCGACTGCCGGACCGAGATTTCGACCACAGGACACCCGTCACCATGCATGCTTTGCCTGCCCCCGACGATCACAACCCGTTATGAAACAGACCCTGCAACTCAAGCTGTCTCAGCATCTCACGCTGACACCGCAGTTGCAGCAATCCATCCGCCTGCTGCAGTTGTCCACCCAGGATCTCAATCAGGAGCTCGAAAAGATGCTCCTGGAAAATCCGCTGCTTGAACTGGACGAGCCAACCAGCGGCCATCAGGGATCTTCGTCAAGCGTACAAACTGAAGCGGCGCCAGGCCCCGCGCAGAACGAACCTGCGGACACGCGCGTGACCGACAGCACGACCGATGCGCAGACTTCGGATATCGACTGGTTCTCCTCGGTCGCGGCGCCCGCACCCTCCTCGACGGATGACGATACCGATCCGCCGACTGTGGCGGCCGAAAAGCCGGGACTGCGCCAGCACATGCTCGACCAGGTCGTGTTGCTCCGTCTGGACCTGCGTGACAAGACGCTGGTCGCGCTGCTGGTCGACGCCCTCGATGAAAACGGCTATCTCACCTCCAGCCTTGATGAACTGTCGGAGGCGCTGCCCGGTGAACTTGAAATTTCCGTGGATGAACTGCGCATTGCGCTTCGTCATTTGCAGAATCTTGATCCCATCGGAGTCGGCGCGCGCAACCCTTCTGAATGCCTCGCGCTACAACTGGGCGCGCTGCCGGCCGACACCCCCGGCCGGGCGCTCGCCCTCGCCATCGTGCGCGACCACCTTGCACTGCTCGCGGCCCGCGATTTTGTGCGGTTGAAGCGCCTGCTCTCATGCGATGACGCCCGGCTGAAGGAAGCCCAGGCCCTGATTCAAAGTCTCAATCCCAGACCCGGCGCCGCATATGCCGCGGACGAAGCGCGCTTCGTGGTGCCGGACGTGATCGTCAGGAAGCAAAAGGGGGTGTGGCTAGCATCGCTCAATTCCGCCGCCATGCCCAAGCTGCGGGTCAACAATCTTTACGCCGACATACTCAAGGGCGGCCGCGGAGCACCCGCCTCCCAGATGTCACAGCAGTTGCAGGAGGCGCGGTGGTTGATCAAGAACGTGCAGCAAAGATTCGAAACGATACTCAGGGTTTCACAGGCCATCATTGACCGCCAGAAGCATTTCTTCGAGCACGGTGAAGTGGCGATGCGACCGCTTGTCCTTCGCGAAATCGCCGACCTCCTCGGCCTGCACGAGTCCACGGTTTCGCGCGTCACCACGCAGAAATACATGTTCACCCCGCGGGGGATATTCGAGCTGAAATATTTCTTCGGCAGTCATGTTTCCACAGACGCGGGGGGCGCATGTTCGGCGACGGCCATTCGCGCCCTGATCAAGCAATTGGTCGCCGGCGAAAACGAAAAACGTCCGTTGACTGATGCAGGAATATCGGAGATTCTAGGCAAGCAGGGCATCATGGTGGCCAGGAGAACCATCGCAAAATACCGGGAATCATTACACATCCCACCCGTCAGCCTGAGAAAGACCTTGTAGTTCAAATCCATTTCAGCCATGAAGAGGAGTACGAAATGAACCTCAACCTAAGCGGCCACCATGTGACGATCACCCCGGGAATTCGCGGGCATGTCAATTCCAAGCTGGAACGAATCACCCGCCATTTCGACCATGTAATAAACGTCAGTGTCATATTGAGCGTGGAAAAGCTGCGGCAAAAGGCCGAGGCCACCGTGCATGTGCGCGGCAAGGAAATTTACGTGGAAAACGAGGACGAGGATCTCTACGTCGCCATAGACCACATGGCCGAAAAACTGGACCGCAGCATTCTGAAGTACAAGGACAAACTGCGGGAGCACCCGCATGATGCGCTGAAACACCATTCCGACGCCGCTGAACCGGACAACAAAGAAGATTGACCTGGCGGCCCCAACCATGGTGCCCCCCCGGAGAGCGCCTGTTGCAGGCCTCTCCGTATCTCCCGCCTGCCAGGCACCTGATATGGCTCACCCCGGCGTTGGCGTCCCTGCGTTCAGGTAGAATTAATAACTCAATCCAGCCTGTGACGTCTCCGCGGCATGCAAAATGCCGCCGCCGATCACGCTACGCATGAATCACATAGCCAAGCTCCTCCCCCTATCGAACATTCTTCTGAATCTCGACGTCACGAGCAAGAAGCGCCTTTTCGAGCAGGTTGGCCTGATTTTCGAGAATCACCAGGGCATCGCAAGAAGCACGGTGTTTGACAGCCTGTTTGCAAGAGAAAAACTCGGTTCAACCGGCCTGGGTCAGGGTGTCGCCATTCCTCACGGGCGCGTCAAGGGAATCAAGGACGCCATCGGCGCATTTATCCGCCTCACCCATCCGGTTCCGTTCGACGCGCCGGATGGCAAACCGGTCGGCATGTTGTTCGTATTGCTCGTGCCGGAGGCCGCCACTGAACTTCATTTGCAGATTCTCTCGGAGCTTGCACAGTTTTTCAGCGATGCCGAAATGCGCGACCAGCTCAATTCCGGCAGCGACGCAGCCGCACTGCATCAGAAAATCACCACATGGAGCCCCAATGCCGCAGATCAGCCTCGCGCGGCTGTATGAAGACAACCGCGAGAAGCTGGGGCTAGCCCCGGTAACCGGTGCCGCGCGCGTCGACGCCGAGATTCACAGCGACCTCAATGACGCCGCAGCGCTCGTCGGCCACCTGAACCTGATCCACCCCAACCGCGTTCAGGTGCTCGGGCCCCACGAAGTGGCCTATCTCGCGGGATTCGATGTGGCGGCGTCAAGGCAGCTCATTGACACCCTGCTTCGCGCCGCCCCTGCTGCGATCATTGCCTGCGAGAACGCGGCACTGCCGCCGCAACTGACCGAACTTGCCGCGCAGGCCGGCGTATGTGTCCTGTCCTCTACGGCTTCGGGCGCGGAACTGATTGTCGGACTGCGCCGGTATTTGAGAAAAATGCTCGCGGACATGGTCGAACGCCATGGCGTCTGCATGGATGTCCTGGGTCTTGGCGTGCTGATTACCGGTGATTCAGGCGTTGGAAAGAGCGAGCTCGGTCTCGAGCTGATCAGCCGCGGGCACGGTCTGGTTGCCGACGATGTGGTGGACATCACGCATATCCCTCCATCAACGCTGGAGTGCCGCTGTCCCCGCATGCTCAAGGATTTTCTTGAAGTACGCGGCCTGGGCGTGCTCAACATCCGGACCATTTTTGGCGAAACCGCGGTGCGACCCAAAATGAACCTCCGTCTGATCGTGCACCTCGAGCGGCCCGCCACCGGCGTGGCCAGTCCGGTCGAAAGACTGCCATTGCATGAATTGTCCGAGGATATCCTGGGCGTCGCCGTGCGCAAGGTGGTGATACCGGTTGCGGCGGGGAGAAATCTGGCAGTGCTGGTCGAGGCTGCGGCGAGAAATCACATCCTGCAACTGCGGGGCATCCACAGCACTCAGGAATTCATCGCCCGCCAGCAGGGCGAGATGGACGGGACATCCAACTGATGTCCGAAAGTGCTCGCCTGCGGCTAGTGATGATCAGCGGCGTATCCGGGTCGGGCAAAAGCATTGCCTTGCGCGCGCTGGAGGACGCCGGCTACAACTGCATCGACAACCTGCCGCTGGCGCTGCTCGACCAGACCGTGCATCTGTTGAGCGACTCCGGAGTCACGCAGGTTGCGCTGTCCATAGACGCGCGTGGCGGCACCTCGCTTCAGGCTCTGCCGGGCTATCTCCAGAAGCTGAAAGCGGAGGGGACGGATCTGCGCGTCATCTTTCTGGATGCGCGTGATCAAACGCTGGTGCGGCGTTTCGCCGAAACACGCCGCCGCCACCCGCTTGCGGGCGGAGACAGGACCATCGAGGAATGCCTGAGCGAAGAACGGCAATTGCTGGCGCCAGTGGCCGAATACGGCCATCACGTGGATACGAGCGAGCTGACGCCAATGCGGCTGCGCGACTGGATCAAGGATCTGATCGAGCTCGAGACCGATATTCGCACCCTGGTGCTTGAATCCTTCGGGTATCGGGCCGGTGTGCCGCTGGATGCCGACCTTGTTTTTGATGCACGCTGCCTGCCAAATCCATTTTATGAACCCAGCCTGCGCCCGCTCACCGGCCTGGACGCGCCAGTGGCCGGCTTCCTTGATCAGGAACCGCGCGCAGCCGCTCTGGTTGGGGAAATCGCGTCATTTCTCAAGCGGTGGCTGCCGGAATATGCGCGCGACAACCGGAACTACTTCACCGTCGCCATCGGCTGCACGGGAGGCCGGCATCGCTCGGTATACTTGGTCGAAAAGCTGGCCGGTGCGATCCGGTCGGCCGTAAAGGACTCATCCGGCGATTGCATTCAGGGCACCCGGTTTAGTTCAAATCTGAACGTGCTGGTCAGACACAGGGAGATTCCAGGCACATGAATTCCACCATCGCGGTCGCCCTCACCGGTGCGTCGGGCATGCCCTATGGCCTGCGATTGACCCAGTGCCTGATTGAATCAGGCGCGCGGGTATACCTGCTGTATTCGCAGGCGGCGCACATCGTTGCAAAGCAGGAGCTTGACCTCACCATCCCGACGCGCGCGCCCGATGCGGAGAAATTTTTCTCCGATCGCTATGGCGCGAAGGCGGGTCAGCTCAGGGTGTTTGGAAGGGAGGACTGGTTCTCGCCCGTTGCCTCAGGATCGAATCCCGCCGATGGCATGGTGATCTGCCCATGCTCGATGGGAACACTCGCAGCGGTTGCCGCGGGCCTTTCAGACAGCCTGATCGAACGCGCGGCCGACGTGATGATCAAGGAAAAGCGTCGACTGGTACTGGTCCCCCGTGAAACGCCTTTTTCGGTGTTGCATCTTGAAAACATGCTGAAACTTGCGAATGCCGGTGCCGTGATACTCCCCGCCAATCCGGGTTTCTACCATCATCCGAAAAGCGTCGATGATCTGGTGGATTTCATTGTGGCGAGGGTGCTTGATCAACTGGGCATCAACCATCAACTGATGGCGCGCTGGGGTGAAGGGCATTAACAAATTGTCCGCGCCTGACTTCCCCCTGTTTCCCCTAAATACCGTTCTTTTTCCCGGGGGAATGCTGCCCCTCCGTGTTTTTGAAGCGCGCTACATGGACATGGCCCGTCAGTGCCTGCGGGACAAATCGATGTTTGGCGTCTGCCTGATCCGCGAGGGTCGCGAAGTGGGAAAGCCGGCGGTTCCGGAGATGGTGGGTTGTCAGGCCCGCATCATCGAATGCGACATGCAGCAAATGGGTGTGCTGCAACTTCTCACGCAAGGTGTGGAGCGCTTCAAGGTCCTGTCAACCTCGACCAATTCCCAGGGACTGATCCTCGCCGAAGTTGAAACGATTCCCTCGGAGCCACCAACGCGGATTCCTGAACAGTTCACCGCGTGCTCGAAGCTCCTGGCACGCATCCTCGCGGAACACGGTCCGGGGATCTTTGCAGAACCGCACCTCACTGATGACGCGGCATGGGTCGGTTACCGGCTATCGGAAGCCCTGCCCTTTCCTCCGGAGGATCGGCAAAAGCTGCTGTGCATGGACGACAGCCTCGCGCGCCTTTCCATTCTGAATCGCATCATCAGCGCCAACACCGCGCCCCCTCACTGAACTCCGTCAGCTGGAATCCGCAACAGCAGCGTACGAACCGGCGCAGGAATGGATGCCTGAAGTGCCCTGGCAACGGGCAGCCAGATGGTGCCGGGTTCCGTGACCCGTGGATGCAGGGCGGTAATCTCGCAAACGATCGGCTGGATACTCAGCGAGTAGTGCGTAAAACCATGCCTCAAGACCGGCAGCTCGCGCTGAGACCCGATCTCGCATCCATACATGACGGAGATCGCATCCAGCGCGCCCGCAACGGTTGAAAACTCTGGAAGGCTGGACATGCCGCCCCAGATGCCGCTCTCGGGACGCCTGACCAGCATCACCTTTCCCTGATGCAACAATATCGGCATGACCGTGGTCTTGCGCGGCAGCGGTTTTCTCGCCTTCCTGCCCGGCAGTTCGTTGACGCGATTCGTGGCGAAAGCCCCGCAGGACTCCCTGACGGGACACCGGCTGCAGAGTGGTTTGGCGCGCTGGCAGACCGTCGCGCCAAGATCCATCAGTGCCTGCGTATAGGTTTCAATACCCGCCGATGGCAATAGCGACTCCGCCAACGCCCACATTTGCTTCTGAACGGCACTGGCACCCGGAAATCCGTCAATGGCGAAATGACGCGCAAGCACCCGCTTGACGTTTCCATCAAGGATCGCCTCGCGCCGCCCCGCTGAGAACACCGAGATTGCGGCCGCAGTCGAGCGGCCGACGCCGGCCAGTGCCTCAAGATCCTCCCGGGCTGCCGGAAATCCTCCTCTAGCCGCAACTTGTACCGCTGCTTTGTGAAGATTGCGGGCTCGCGAGTAATAGCCAAGGCCGCTCCACAAGGCGAGCACATCTTCCCGATCCGCGGCAGCGAGCGACTGCACATCCGGAAAGCGCTCAAGAAACCGGTAGTAGAAGGGTGTGGCCGTCGCAACCTGGGTCTGCTGCAACATGACTTCCGAGAGCCAGATCCGGTAGGGGTCACGCGTGTTCTGCCAGGGCAAATCGAGACGGCCATGCTTGCGCTGCCAGAGAATCAGGCGATCCGCAAAACTGCTATGACCCCCACTCACTGCACGATGCCCCGCTTCATCCAATCGGACCCCGTCATTCATTCGCCACGCCGTAGGGCACATGCCCTGCGGTGACGTGCTGGCGTGCCGATTCGACGTGACTGCTTTGATCATCGAAGAAAATGTCCGCCCCGAACGCCTTCAGGAACGGCGCCTTGTCCAGGCCGCCCAGAAACAACGCTTCGTCGATGCGGATATTCCATGCACGCAAAGTCCGCACGACGCGCTCATGCGCCGGGGCGCTGCGCGCGGTGACCAGCGCGGTGCGGATCACCGAATGGTCTGGCGGGTACTCCGACTGGATGCGATGCAGGGCGGCAAGAAAGTTCTTGAAAGGGCCGCCCATCAAGGGTTCGTGCGCGGCATCCACTTCCGAGGCGGTAAATGCATCAAGTCCGCTTTTCTTGTAGATCCGCTCCGCCTCGTCGGAGAACAGGACCGCGTCGCCGTCGAATGCAATGCGCAGCGGCGAATTTTCGGTATTTTCAACCCTGTCGCCGGAGCCGCCTTCTGGGCCGACTTCGCCGGCATTCGCGGGAATGATGGTCGCGGCAGCATGCCCGGCCTCCAGGGCCTTGCGCACATCCATCGGATTGGCCGACAGGAACAGGTGCGCATCAAACGCCGGCACGTAGGTGTAGGTGTTCTCGCCGCCCGTGAATGCGGCGCGCGATATCGCAAGCTTGTAGTGCTCGATCGAATTCATGATGCGCAGCCCGGTGTCGGCGGTGTTTCTCGACAGCAGGATCACCTCCACCCGCTGCCGGGCGGGAGGCAGGTTGTTTATCGCGAGCAGTTTCTTGACCAGGGTGAATGCGATGCCAGGCGAAAGAACCTGATCCTCACGCTCGCGCTGGTATCGGTAATACGCCTCGACACCCTCCGCCTCGAACACGCGATTGCTCTCCTCCAGATCGAAAAGCGCCCGGGAAGAAATCGCCACCACCAGTTTTCCGTCGAAGCTTGTGGCCATGTGCCGTCATCCGATGCAACGGCTCATTGTAGATCGGAAAATTGCCGGTTCGAGAAAAGCACCTATGCGCGTGACGTGCGCATCCGCCGGGTTGCCGTGATGTCCACGCTGCCATCCCCCTCGAGGATCACGCCGTAGAGTGTGTCTGCTGCCTCGCGGCTGACATAGCCCTGCCGCACGTCATGGGCGACCTTCTCGGGTGGGCGCGCAAACGGCGATCCGAACCCGCCACCACCGGCCGCGCGCAGGGTGAAACTGTCGCCGCTGCGCAATTGCTGGTTGAACACCTTGCCGGAGGGCAGGGGATCTACGCTCTTGCCCCCAATGCTCAAGGCCACCTCGTTGCCCAACCCCTCCATGCCGCCTGCAAGGCCCCATGGCCGGCAATGCACCCGGTCCACCTGCACGGTCACCATCACAGGGGAGCGGGCCTGAATCACCTGCTCAGAACCAAGGCCACCGCGGTGCTTTCCCGCCCCGCAGGAGTCCTCCCGCAGCGCATGGCGCTCAAACAGGATTGGATACTTGGATTCCATCTGCTCGCACGGGCTGTTGTGCGTGTCGCCGTCGTTCAGACATACCGTCGCGCTCATGCCGTCCTCGGTCAGCTTCGCACCCCAGCCCCCACCCATCGGGCCGGCTCCGGCCATGAAGAATCGCCCGTCGTTGCGTGAAATGCCGCTGATGGAGGCGATGATCAGGTCGGCGTGATGCGCGGCAATGGTGCGCTCCGGGATGGCGCGTTCCATCGCTTTCAGGATGGTATCCACGACGGTCATCGGAAAGGTCATCCACATGCGCATCGCGGCCGGTTTTACCGCGGTGACCACCGTGCCCGGCGTGAGCTTGACTTTGAGAGCTCTGAAGCTGCCTTCATTGATCGGGTAATCGGTGGGCGACGTGAGGCATTTATAGGCTACCTGGGCGCACCCGTAGCCCGTGGTGAGTCCGGAATTGAATCCCCCTCGCACCTGCTTGGAAACCTCGGACAAATCAACGGTCATCTCCTCGCCGCGCTTCTCGATGCGCACCTTGATGGGGATGCGCTTGCCGACGTCAACGCCGTCGTCATCCATGTAGGATTCCGCTTCGTAGATGCCGTCGGGGATGGAGCGGGTGCGCGCACGGGCCGCAATTTCCGACTGGTCCATGATGTTCCGTATCGCCGACAGCACGTGCGAGCGCCCGTAGCGCGAGAGCAATTCCATGAAGCGCCGTTCGCCGGTTTTCACCGCAGTCACCTGCGCACGCAGGTCGCCAATGCCCCGCTCCGGGATGCGCACATTCATGCGGATGATGTCGACCAGGTCCTGGTTCACCACGCCCCTGTCCTGGTATTTGAGGATGGGTATCTGCAGGCCTTCGGAATAAATGTCCGTGGTCTGCCCGCCGAGCACGCCGCCCACATCCATCCAGTGCGCCATGCAACAGGCAAAGCCGGACAATCTGCCTTCATGAAAAATCGGCAGACTCAGCGTCACGTGATTGAGGTGGCTGCCGGTGGTGTATGAATCGTTGGTAATGAGAATGTCGCCGGGATGGAGATTTTCCACACCGAAGTGGCGCAGTTTTGCCTTGATGGTTTCGGCCATGCCGCGAATGAACATGGGCAATCCGAGGCCGATTGATACCGTCTCGCCTTCGGCGGTATAAAGGCCCACGGTGAAATCCAGGGCCTCGTAGATGATCATGTTATAGGCGGTGCGGGTGAGATTGGTCTTCATCTCCTCCGTGACCGAGAGCACCCCGTTTCTGATGATCTCGGTGAGAACCGGGTCAGCCAGATTTGCACCCGGCCCGCGTGAACCCGCGCCTCGCTTGGAAGAAGGGCTCTGGAGCGCTTTTTGCGGCCCCCGCCCTTTCTTGATTTTTACCGGGGTAGCCGCCGATGCAGACTTGCCCCGAGTGCGTCGAATCATCGGCTGCGCTTGCCGACCTCAATGACCAGATTGCCGAATTCGTCGACTTTCAGCTTGTCACCAGGCAGCAGGACCGTGGTCGATGCGTATTCCTCGATTAAAGCAGGACCGTCGATGCGATTGCCGGCGCGCAGATCGTCGCGCGCGAAAGTGGGCGTGGCCACGGCCTTGCCCAATTCGGGGAAGTAGACGCTGCGCTTGCCTCTGGCCGCGCCCGCAGGCGGAACCTTGCTGCCCCGCGTAATCTTCTCCAGCGGCGGCTTCTTCATCACGCCGGTTACGGTAGCCCGCAGGCTCACGATTTCGGCGCGTTCATCGGGGGCACAGGTGCCGTAGCGCTGCTGGTGCACGTCGTCAAAATGGTGCTTGATGGCCTCGCGATCGCGGCGTTTGAACACCGCCGGGGAAAGATCCACGGTCACCGGATGTTCCTGCCCGACGTAACGCATGTCCACCGCGTATCCGATCGTGACCTTCGAGGGCTTCAATCCACTGCTTTCCAGAGCCGCCTTGCCATCGGCGATCATGCCGTCGAATATCTTCTCAATGTCCGCAAATGGCGCGTCATCCAGGCGAGTGAACCACGTTTTTACATAGTCATAACGCAGGTCCGAATGCAGCATGCCGAAGGCGCAGAAATGGCCGGGCGCGCGCGGCACGATCAGTTTCTGTTGTCCGATTTCGCGGGCAATGGCGGACGCATGCAACGGGCCGGCGCCACCATAGGCAATCAGGGAGAAGGCGGCGGCGTCAAGGCCCCGCTCGGTTGACACGGCCTTCACCGCGTACGACATCGCGGTGATGGCGATTCTCAGAATGCCATCTGCCGCGTGAATGACATCCACGCCCAGGGGCTTCGCCACGTGTTCATAAATGGCCTTCTCGGCGGCCTTCACATCGAGCTTCATCTCGCCGCCAAGAAAGCGATCCGCACCCAACCGTCCAAGGACCAGATTGGCATCCGTTACCGTCGGCAGGAGACCACCGCGCCCGTAGCACGCCGGCCCCGGCTCGGCACCCGAACTCTGCGGGCCGACACGCAGGGCGCCGCTTTCATCAACTGCGGCGATGCTGCCGCCACCCGTGCCGACTTCGAATACATCCACCATCGCTATCTGCACGGGCAGCGCCTGGTTGTAGCCGCCGATCAGGGCAGCGCCGGTGGTCAGCGCCTCGCCCTTGTAGATCACGCCAGCCTTGGCGGTTGTTCCACCCATGTCAAAAGCCACCGCGTCGCCCAGGCCCATTTCGTGGCAAAGGGCACGCGCGCCGATCACGCCGGCCGCCGGGCCGGATTCCAGCATGCGCACGCACTGGACTTGCGCCTGATGCGATTCGTACAGACCGCCCGTGGATTGGACCACCAGGAATGAGCCGTTGAATCCCTCGGAGCGAATGTGCCTGTCGATGCCCGCGATATATTGACTGACTCGCGGTCCGATGAACGCATTGGCAACCACCGTCGAGGTGCGCTCGAATTCGCGGTATTCCTGCGACAATTCGTACGATGCACTGACAAACGCCTTGGGCAGGCGCTTTTGAACAATGGCCTTTACGCGCTGCTCATGGTCCGGATTGCGATAGCAATGCAGCAGTAGGATTGCGACGGCCTCGATGTCGAGTTTCTCCAGCTTGTCGCACACTGCGTGGACACTGGCTTCATCGAGTGGAATATAGGCCTCTCCCTCGGCGGTCATACGCTCCCTGACCTCGAAGCGCAGTGCGCGCTCAACCAGCGGAACGTGCTTCTTGAAGAACAGGTTGTAGGCGTCGGGCCGGTTGATTCGCCCGATCTCGTATACGTCGCGAAAGCCTTCGGTCGTGATCAGCGCGGTCTTTGCGCCTGTGCGCTCCAGCATGGTGTTGATCGCCACGGTCGAGCCGTGCAGAAAAAGCGACGCTTCTGCATAGGTGGTGCCCGCCTTGTCGACGCCGTGGCTGATGCCTTCGACCATGTTGCGCGGCGTGGACAGGGATTTACCCAGTAACATGCGCCCGGTTTTTTCGTCGAAAGCAGCCACATCGGTAAAAGTTCCGCCGATATCGGCGGCCAATCGCGTATGTGTCGCGACGCCGGGTTTTTTGCGGATGTTCAAAACGGGTACTCCTGGATTGAGGGGAAAAAACCAACGTCGGCTCTGGCAGATGCGCGTAGATAGTGATCTGCGGCGATTGCACGGCAGCCGTCATTGGGGCCTCGGGATTATCGCCATATTTGGAGCACCGTCAAGACGAGGTGCGCCTCGCATAGAATGCAGTGTCAATGGATTCCACAAAGAAAAACGCAGCCCTTTGGGGGCTGCGTTAAATCCACCAAAATTCGGGGTGGAGGAGACAGGGACAAGAGTAATGATTTTTTTGCTGCAATGCAAGAATTTTTGCAACGCCCCCTGATCGCCTCGTTATTTAGATAATATATTGTTATTAATCAATGCTATATAAAGTGCTCAGGGTGCGGGAAGCCGTGTAGACAGCACCGTTTGTGCTGCTTAGCCGCAATCGACGATTTTAATTTCAGGATGGAGCCTTTGCATGGAATGCAGAATCAAATGGATTGAAAATATGAGTTTCGTCGCCGAAACAGGCAGCGGACACGCTTTCGTGATGGATGGCGCGCCGGAACATGGCGGACGCAACACCGGTCCCCGGCCCATGGAAACGCTGCTCGCCGGTGCCGGCGGTTGCACCGCGTCCGACGTGGTCGTCATTCTGAGAAAGAGCAAGCAGGAAGTTAGCGGCTGTGAAGTCCAGCTAAAGGCAGAACGCGCTGAAACCGATCCCAAGGTGTTCACCAGCATTCACATGCATTTCATCGTCCGGGGCCGCGACCTGAAGCCCTCGGTGGTCGAGAGCGCAATTCGCCTGTCTCACGAAAAATACTGTTCCGCCTCCATAATGCTGGCGAAGACCGCGCAGATCACCCACGATTATGAAATTATCGCCGACTAGAAAGTGGATCGCGTCAGATGCGCACAAGCGGCGTCACAACCGCCAGAGTCGCACCGCATGACCTCTCACTCATAATCGATAGGCGGCTGTCGTCATGATGCGCGCCGCGCAACGCATTGCGAGCTTTACCGGCTGAGGCAGTTCGCGGGCGCCAAGATCCCGTGCGTTCTGCGCGTGGCCAGCCTCATCCTGGCGCATGGCTTCGATGACCGCGCGGGTTTTTGTATCCTGCTGGCCAAGACGGTCCAGATGGCCCTGCAAATGGGCTTCAACCTGATTCTCGGTCTCTGCAAGAAAACCCAGATTCCAGGCATCGCCCAGACGACCGGCGACCAACCCCATGGCAAGCGAACCCGCATACCAGAGGGGATTTAAAAGACTTGTTCTTCCGCCAAGTTCACTGATTCGGCCCCGGCTCCATTCCAGGTGATCTGCTTCTTCGTCGCCGGCTTGTGACAAGGCCGAGCGCAGATCCTCATTTCGCGTTGCCAGTGCCTGCCCTTGATACAGCGCCTGCGCACACACTTCGCCACTGTGGTTCACGCGCATCAAGGCGGCTGCATGGCGGCGCTCCCCGGGTTCCAGTTCACCTTCCGCAACGCCCTGCGAGGGCGATGGCCTGCCGACACGCGGCGTGCCGCAAAGCGTGCGCAGGCCACGGTCGAATTCCGCAATCAGGGTGTCGGTGAATGTTGGCATCGTTATTCCTTTCAACAATCCGTATTGTGCACGTAAAAAAAAAGGCGCCCGAAGGCGCCTTTTCAAGACCACTGATATTTCTTTAAGAATGACTCCTTCGACTGAAGGATTCTCTTAGAACGAGTGCTTCATGCC
>CAIUKQ010000104.1 GCA_903899705.1 uncultured beta proteobacterium | reverse complement strand
CTGATTCAAGCCACGAGGGAGATGACATGAGCTACAAACGCATTCTGGTGCCGGTTGACGGCAGCGCAACTTCGAACGCAGGAATCAAGGAGGGGCTGAAACTGGCCAAATCGCAGGGTGCCCGCCTGCGGCTGCTGCATGTGGTCGACGAGTCGGCCGCACTCAATCTGCCCGAGGCGGGATACGCCATCGACACCATCATCGAAGACCTCAAGCAGAACGGGAAGCAGATACTCGCAGCTGCGGTCAAGTCGGTCGAGAAGACCGGTGCGAAGTGCGAAGCGGCCCTTGTCGAAAGCATGGGCATGCGGGTTGCGGACCAGATTACCGGCGAGGCCGAACGCTGGCGCGCCGACCTGATCGTGATCGGCACCCATGGACGCCGCGGCGTGCAGCGCCTGCTCATGGGCAGCGATGCCGAGCTGGTGGTGCGAAACACCGCGATCCCCGTCATGCTGGTGCACGGGCCCAAACCCGCGCCTGCCAGAAGCGCCACCCGCAAGAAATAATTTGGAGTTTTCCTGGCTGTCCCAGCAGGGACTCGCGCTTCTTCCCGAATTCGCCACGGCGCTCGCCATCGGCCTGCTGATAGGTCTGGAACGCGAGCGCCATCCCAATGGCAAGGCGGGACTGCGAACCTTTGCCATCGTGGCAATGAGTGGCGCAGCCGCCGCCGCGATTGCGGATGCCAGGGGAACGCCGGAACTCATCGCGGTTGGGTTGGCCGCCGTCTGCCTGACCCTCATCGCCGCCTACGCCCGCGAACAGGCCGTTCCGGAATCGGATCGCGGCGCGACCACCATCGCCGCGGCAATCCTTTGCTACCTGCTGGCCGTCATGGTGGTCAGCGGATGGCCCCAGTTGTCGGTCATCCTCGCCATCGCCACCACGGCGCTTCTTTACTTCAAGACGGAACTGGGCGGCTTCGCACGCGCGCTTGAGCGGCGCGATCTGGTCTCGATTCTGCAATTCGCCCTGGTTGCATTCATTGTCCTGCCGCTTCTGCCGGACATGAATTTCGGCCCCTACGGCGCCATCAACCCGCGTCAGATCTGGTGGATGGTGGTGCTCATCAGCGGAGTATCCCTGCTCGGCTACGTCACACTGCGACTGGGCGCCGGCCGACTGGGCGGCATCCTCCTCGGATTACTGGGCGGACTGGTTTCCAGCACGGCGACAACCCTCGCCTACTCGCGGCACGGCAAGACAGGCGGTGGCATCGAAAACCTTGCGGTGACGGTCATCCTGACCGCCAATCTCATGGTCCTTGTGCGTCTTTCCGTGCTTACCCTACTGGCCGCCCCCGCACTGTTTCCGACCTTGGCGCCGATTCTGGCAGCCGGCCTGGTTCCGGGGCTCGCAGTTTTCGCAATCCATTCAAGGCGACAAATCGATTCACTGCCGATCGACCTGCCCCAGCTCGGCAACCCGATGGAACTGGGCGCGGCTCTCGGCTTTGCGCTGGCATACGGCATCGTGCTGGTCCTCGGGGCATGGCTCTCGGTGCTCGTCGGCACCCATGGCGTGTACGCCCTTGCAGCTGCATCGGGGTTGATGGATGTCGACGCGATCACTTTGTCCACCTTCCGCCTCGCCGACCTTGGCACCCTGTCGGCAACACAGGCCGGCATGACCATTGCCATTGCGATATGCATGAACATCGCCTTCAAAATCGGCGTCGTAAGGGTGGCTGGCGGCGCACCACTGTTCCTTCGCTGCGTGCCCGGGCTTGCCGCAGTACCGGTCGGCATAGCAGTCGGCCTTGTCGTGATGACCTGAAACGGACGCCCTATGGAATTCAAGGACTATTACGAGATCATGGGCGTCAAGCGCGACGCCACACAGGACGAGATCAAGCGCGCCTACCGCAAACTGGCGCGCAAGTACCATCCGGATGTCAGCAAGGAAAAGGACGCCGAAGCGCGTTTCAAGGAAGTGGGCGAAGCCTACGAAGTATTGAAGGAACCCGACAAACGCGCCGCCTACGACCAGCTGGGCGCCAACTGGAAGGGCGGGCAGGATTTCCGCCCGCCGCCGGACTGGGACGAAGGCTTCGAATTTCGCGGCCGCGGGGATGCCGGGAAAGACGACGGCATTCACAGCGACTTTTTCGATTCGCTGTTCGGTCGCGGGCGCGGTGGCCCCGGAGCTGCGCACCAGCGAAGCTTCAATATGCAGGGCGAAGACCACCACGCAAGAATTGCCATTGACATTGGCGACTCCTACGCCGGTGCAACGCGCACCATCACTCTCAAAATGGCCGAGGTCGATGAACAGGGGCGCGTAGTCACCCGCGAACACGTATTGAACGTGGCCATCCCCAAGGGCGTACGCTCAGGCCAGCAGATCCGCCTTGCGGGAAAAGGCGGGCCGGGCATCGGTGCGGGAAAATCGGGCGACCTTTACCTGCAGGTCGAATTTCATCGGCACCCCATTTTCCGTGCCGACGGGCGCGACGTTTATCTGGATGTTCCGGTGGCCCCTTGGGAGGCGGCCCTTGGCGCGGGCATCAAAGTGCCGACTCCGGAAGGGTCGGTTGAAATGAAGGTCCCGCCCAAATCCCGCGCGGGCAGCAAACTGCGGCTCAAAGGGCGCGGACTGCCGGGCAATCCCGCCGGGGATCTATATGTGGTGCTCCAGATCGCCCTGCCCCCCGCGGACAATGAGACGGCCATCGCCGCTTACAGGAAGATGGCCGCGGATCTGCCGTTTAACCCGCGTGCTGAAATGGGAGTGTAGGCAATGACCATCAACGATTCACCGCTGCGCCACGCCATTTGCATCATCGAGGAACAATCCGGATTCACGCTCGAGGACCTATGCCGCGCCTGTGCGGCAAACATGGAATCGGGGAGCGAAATCATCATCGAACTGGTCGAGGAAGGCGTCCTTGAACCGACGGGAACATCTCCCGCCGAATGGCGCTTCGACGGACTCAGCGTTCGCAGGGCGCGCGTGGCGCTGACGCTGTGGCGCGACCTCGGTGTCAATACTGCGGGTGCCGCACTGGCTCTTCAGCTGATGGAGGAACTGGAGGTCCTGCGCTCAAGAATGACGGCCCTCGGTGGCGGTTGACCCGCCGGGGCCCGCCTTCGCCGCGAGGTTCCCGTCAGCGATTGACCTCGTCCGCGGTCCGAGACAACAAGCTGGTCAAGCTGCCCGACAGCGCGGTCAGGGACCAGAAGAAGAAGAATCCCAGCGAATAGACGGCTATTCGAGAGGACGGCATGATGGGCCAGAGCAGGTGCAGGTCGTCCGGATCGAATATGGCGAAGAAAACCATCTCACCGACGCAGGCCGCAAGAAACGACGACCAGAGCACCCACATGGCATGTTGTTTCATGTCTCCCCTTTCCTGCAGTCGCTATGGATCCAGATGTGCGACACCGCCGGTTTTGTCCAGATTCCCCTCGATGCGCCAGGTTGAAGCAGAATCCTCAAGCACCAACCGCCGCGCCTCATGGCTCAGCACGGGCAGTCTTCCCGAATATTCCATGCCGCCGGCCGCGACCAGCATGACTTCACGGTCCTCGCCCGCCCGGGTGGGATGAACAATTCGCAGCTTCAGGGCGGAGGGCAGCGTCGCGTCCGCTCTCATGATGACACGCACCCGGTCAGCCGAGAATTCCGCTCTTGCCGCAATATTCCTCTCCTTCGCATAATTGCCGCGCGCGAGCTGCCGGTTGATCGTCAGGCCCTGCGTGTAATAGTCCTCGGCCACGAGACCATCGTCGGTGCTCACGGCAAGCACCATGGTGTAGATGCCGGCGACAACCACCGCCGCAGGGCCTGCCATCAGCAGCCAGGGCCAGGGTTCGCGGTACCAGGGCAGCGAATCGTTCATCGGTTGCATTTCCAGTCCTTTTATCGGATCACAAAAACCGAGCGGTCGCGCGCGACAATGTCGGGCTCGTCGCTGTCACGCAACTCGAATTCGATGGCATGCACGCCAGGGCGAGCCTGGCCCGGCTGCACACGCAGCTTCACCGGAACCATCTGCGAGCTCGCTGCCGGCAATGTCACCGTGTTGTTCGCCGCCACCTCGAGCGTGGGCAGCCCCGCGGCCTTGATGACAAATGTCTGCGTCGACTCCCGCGTGTTCATCAGCTGCAGGCGATAGATGTTCTCGGTGCTGCCGTCTTCCATTTCCCGGGAAAGGCTGCCGCGGTCGCGGATGACATCGAATTTGAAGGGCTGGCGCAGGCTAATCGCGGTGAGCGCTCCGGCAATCACCAGTCCAAGTACGGCGGCATACCCGAGCAGGCGGGGGCGCGCCAGCCGGCGGAGGATCTGCGCGAAATCCCAGTGGTTCTTCAGCGCATTTTCGGTCGAGTACCGGATGAGTCCGCGGGCGTAGCCCATCTTGTCCATGACCTGGTTGCAGGCATCGACACAGGCCGCGCAGCCGATGCACTCGTATTGAAGGCCGTTGCGGATGTCGATGCCGGTCGGGCAGACCTGCACACAGATGCCACAATCCACGCAGGAACCCAGGCCCAGCGCTCCGGAATCAGCGGCGCGCCCGCGCGCGCCGCGCGGCTCGCCCCGCTCCCTGTCATAGGAGATGATCATCGTGTCCTGGTCGAACATCGCGCTCTGGAACCGCGCATAGGGGCACATGTACTTGCAGACCTGTTCACGCATCCACCCCGCATTGCCGTAGGTTGCCAGTCCGTAGAACAGCAACCAGAAGGACTCCCACGAACCGGCGCTCAAGGTCACCACCTGGCCGGACAGGTCGCGTATCGGCACGAAATAACCCACGAACGTGAAACCGGTCCACAGGCTCAGCGCGATCCACAGCGCATGCTTTGCCGATTTGAGCCCGATCTTGCGCATGGAGAGGGGCCCCGTGTCCAGTTTCATGCGTCGGGCGCGGTCCCCCTCCACCTTGCGCTCTATCCACAGGAACATTTCGGTGTAGACCGTTTGGGGGCAGGCATACCCGCACCAGAGGCGTCCGGCGGCGGTGGTGAACAGGAACAGCGACATCGCCGATATGACGAGAAGCGCAGTGAGGTAGATGAAATCCTGGGGCCAGAGGACAAGTCCGAAAATATAGAATTTTCTCGCGGCCAGGTCGAACAGAACCGCCTGCCGCCCATTCCAATCGAGCCACGCAAGGCCGTAGAAAACGAGCTGCGTCGCGATTACAAGCGTGACCCGCCAGCGTGCAAACCAGCCGGACACGGCACGTGGATAGATCTTCTTGCGGACCTCGTAGAGCGATTCCTCGATGGCACCGGCCGCGCCCGAAGTTCCGGAATCCTTCCTGACGATATGGATCGGCTTGATCTGCAGGGGCCCCTTTCGGGGAGCCACCGGCTCCGTCCTGGAACCCGCTGTCTCCGTGCCCCCTTCGTCAGATTCCACGGAGGAGCGCCCTCCGGCGCTCATTTTCCACCGGGTGCCGGATTCGATAGCCCGTACACATACGCAGCCAGAACATGCACCTTCGCATCACCCAGCAATTCCTTGTGCGCCGGCATCAGATTGTTTCGTCCTCCGGTAATCGTTTCAACAACCGCCTCCTCGGACGAACCGTGCAACCAGATCTTGTCTGTCAGATTGGGCGCGCCCAGCTGGGGATTTCCCTTGCCTTCAGCGCCATGGCAGGCGGCGCAGATGGTCTGGAATTTCTCGCGCCCGCGCGCCGCCCGGATCGAGTCATGCGTGCGGCCCGACAGCGAAAACACATAGTGCGCAACATCGCGGGGACCTTCGGATCCCAGAATCGCGCCGAACGCGGGCATCACGCCTTTTCGCCCGTTGGCGATCGTCGCCTCGATGGTTTCCGGCTCACCGCCATACAACCAGTCCTTGTCGGTCAGATTGGGAAACCCGCGGCTGCCGCCGGCGTCGGACGCGTGGCATTGCGCGCAGTTGTTCAAGAACAGTTTCTGGCCCACGGCGCGGGCCTCCGGATCCCGGGCGAGGTCCTTGATATCCCGGCTCGCAAACTTCTGGAACATCGGTCCAAATTGCGCATCGGCCTGTTTGATTTCCTCGTCATATTGCCCGGTCGAGGACCAGTTGCCGCCGCCCTTGTAGAAGGCAAGACCCGGGTAGAAAGCCAAATAGCCAAGACTGAAAACGATGGTCAGGATGAACATCCACATCCACCACCTGGGCAGCGGATTGTTGTATTCACCCAGATCCTCGTCCCAGGTGTGGCCGGTTGTTTCTGTCGCCCCGCCGGACACGCGCCTTGAAGACATGGTGAGGAGCAACACCAGGCAGGCGAGAATCGAAACAATGGTAATCGCCCCGATGTAGATTTCCCAGAACCCGCTTGTAAATTCGCTCATCGCCGCATCTCCGGACCGTTTTTCGTTCCATCATCGTCTTCAAGGAAGGGCAGCATCGCCGCTTCGTTGAAGTCCTTGCGGGCGCCGCCGCTGAAGGCCCAGATGAGTATCCCGATGAAGGTGACGAAGGAGATTACCGTCACCGCGATACGAACGGTGTTGATGTCCATTACTGTTTCGCCTTGAGTGAAGTCCCCAGAACCTGAAGGTAGGCAATCAGCGCGTCCTGCTCGGTCTTTCCTGCAAGTTCCCTGGACGCGCCTGCGATGTCCTCGTCGCTGTAAGGATGGCCAAGAGTGCGCAGCACCTTGAGTTTCGTTTCTATGGATGACGCGTCTGCGGGTGACTTGGCAAGCCACGAGTAGGCGGGCATGTTGGACTCGGGCACCAGCGCGCGCGGGTTGTCCAGGTGGATGCGGTGCCATTCATCGCTGTAGCGTCCGCCGACGCGCGCAAGGTCGGGCCCTGTGCGCTTGCTGCCCCACTGGAACGGCCGGTCGTAGACGAACTCCCCGGCCACGGAGTAGTGGCCATAGCGTTCGGTCTCTGCGCGGAACGGCCGGATCATCTGCGAGTGGCAGTTGTAGCAGCCTTCGCGCACATAGATGTCACGACCGGCAAGCTGGACGGCCGTGTAGGGCTTGAGGCCGGTGACGGGCTCGGTGGTGGACCGCTGGAAGTAAAGCGGAACGATCTCGACCAGTCCGCCCACTGCAATGACGAGCACGATCAGAACGATCAGGAGAGCGCTGTTTTTTTCTATTGTTTCGTGGCTGAAGTTCACGGTGTCCCCTTACGCGTGCGCCGGCATCGGAATGCGCGCATCGGATGGCGAGCCGGCGGCAATGGTCTTGAATACATTCCAGGCCATGACCAGCATTCCCGCGAAGTACAGGATGCCGCCCAGCAGGCGGATGACGTAGAACGGATAGGTTGCCTTCACCCCTTCGACGAAGGTATAGGTCAGGGTGCCATCGCTGCCCACGGCACGCCACATCAGACCCTGCATCACCCCGGCAATCCACATGGCGGCGATATAAAGAACAATGCCGACGGTGGCAAGCCAGAAATGCAGGGTGATCAGCTTGATGCTGTGCATTTCGGGACGGCCAAAGAGCCGCGGTATCAGGTAATAGATGCTGCCCATGCTCACCAGCCCCACCCACCCGAGCGCGCCCGAGTGCACGTGGCCGATGGTCCAGTCGGTGTAGTGCGACAGCGCATTCACCGTCTTGATGGACATCATCGGCCCCTCGAAGGTGGACATGCCGTAGAACGACAGGGACACGATCAGGAATTTGAGGATCGGGTCGGTGCGAAGCTTGTGCCACGCACCCGAGAGGGTCATGATGCCGTTGATCATGCCGCCCCAGGAAGGTGCGAGCAGGATGAGCGAGAAGATCATTCCCAGGGACTGGGTCCAGTCCGGCAGCGCGGTGTAATGCAGGTGATGCGGGCCCGCCCACATGTAGGTAAAGATGAGCGCCCAGAAATGCACCACCGAAAGGCGGTAGGAATAGACCGGCCGTCCTGCCTGCTTGGGAATGAAGTAATACATCATTCCGAGAAACCCGGCGGTCAGAAAAAAGCCCACTGCGTTATGGCCGTACCACCACTGCACCATGGCATCCTGCACCCCGGAATAAGCCGAGTACGATTTCCAGAATGACACCGGCACGGCGGCTGAATTCACCAAATGCAGAACCGCGACCGTCAGGATGAACGCACCGAAAAACCAGTTGGCCACGTAAATATGGGGCGTCTTTCGCAACGCCAGGGTCCCGAAGAACACAATCGCATATGAAACCCACACCAGGGTGATCAGGATATCGATGGGCCATTCAAGCTCCGCATATTCCTTGCCTGAAGTGATGCCCAGCGGAAGCGTGATTGCGGCCAGCACGATGACAGCCGTCCACCCCCAGAACGTGAACTCCGCAAGAGCCGGCGCGAACAGCCGCACGTGACAGGTACGCTGGACCACATAATAGGAGGTGGCAAACAGCGCGCATCCGCCGAAGGCGAAAATCACCGCGTTGGTATGAAGGGGCCGCAACCGGCCGTAACCCAGCCACGGCGTGTTGAAACCCAGTTCGGGCCAGATGAGCTGCGCGGCGATGATCACGCCCACCAGCATCCCGACCACGCCCCAAACCACCGTCATGACGGCAAATTGGCGCACCACCCTGTAGTTGTAACTGGATTTCTCGTCCATCCGTGGTTCCACCGTTGTTGTTTGATTTCAGTCGAAATTTTAATGAGGCCGGGAAGGTGGGCTTTGATCCATGTCAACCCCCACCGCCGCATCGTTGTCATTGAGAATCCGGTAGCCCGGACCTTCGAGATCGTCAAACTGACCACTGGCGAGGGCAAACCAGAAAACCACGCCGATGGCGAACACCATGACCACGCTCAAAGGCACAAGGAGGTACAGAATTTCCACGGCTCAGACCGCCACCGGGCGGACAAGCGGCAACGCCGCCCGCGCCTGACCTTCACGATGGAATTCCTGAAGCCGCAGCGCGTTGAGCACTACGATCAACGAACTTGCCGACATGCCTATGGCCGCAGCCCATGGCGTCAAAACGCCTGCAATCGCCAGCGGCAGAACCAGAAGGTTGTAGGCGAAGGCCCATGCCACGTTCTGCCGTATTACCCGCATGGTGCGCCGTGCCAGCGCGATCGATCCGGGCAGCGAGCCAAGGGCGCCATCGATCAGAACCGAATCGGCCTCCATCTGCGCGAGGCGCGTGCCGCTGCCCATGGCAATTGAAACGTCGGCTTGGGCCAGCACCGGTGAATCGTTGATGCCGTCACCCACCATGATTACCTTGCGTCCGGATTTCTGCAGTGCGCGCACGTACGCGAGCTTGCGCTCCGGATTGGCTCGCGCCTCGGTGTTGCGTATGCCCAGCAACCCCGCCAGTTCGAAGGTGGCTGCATGATCATCGCCGCTCAGCAGGTGAACCTTCAGTCCGGCGGACGCGAGGCTGCTGACCACCGCTGCCGCATCGAGCCTGACTGTATCGGCCAGTCGGAATGAGGCGAGCAGCCCGCGACTGTCACCGAGCCAGATGTGTGTATCCCGCGACACTTGGTGCACGAACCCGGTACACGACGCGATTTCGCTGACAAATGCGGCACTGCCAAGCCTGAGCGTGCGGCCGCCAAGCCGGGCCTCGATGCCAGCGCCGGGAACATTGCGGACATCCGTGATTACCGATGCCATCGGGCTCTTGCGCGGATAAAGCACCGGAAACGCCCCGGCAAGGGGATGCTCCGACTCGGCTTCCAGTGCACTGGCAAGATCCAGGCAGACATCTCTTGAAAGCGGGCCACACAACTGAACGTCCATCAGGCGCGGTTCGCCGCACGTGAGCGTGCCGGTCTTGTCGAACACGATATCGGTGGCGCCTGCAAGACCCTCTATCACGTGGGGCTTGCAGACCAGCAGTCCGCGACTGCCCAGCGTGCCGGCGGCCGCCGTCAATGCAACCGGCATGGCCAGTGACAATGCGCAGGGACAGGTTGCAACCAGAACGGAAACGACCACCAGCACGATACGGGCGGGATCCGTCATCGCCCAAAAGACACCAGCGGCGAGAGCCACCAGCAACACGCCCAGAATGAAATGCGAGGCCACCCGGTCTGCCAGCTTGATCAGACGCGGCTTCTCGGCGGTGGCCCGACCGATCAGGTTGAGAATCGAGGAAAGAACCGTTTCCTGGCCGACCCGGGTGATACGGACCACCAGCGGCGAGGTCAGGTTCACGGACCCTCCGATAACCTCTGCGCCACCCGCTTTTTCGACCGGACGAGACTCCCCGCTCAACAGCGCTTCACTGGCCGAACTCACCCCCTCCGCCACGAGGCCATCGGCGGGAAAGGTTTCCCCGGCCTTGACCAGCACATGCTCCCCGACCCTGAGGCCGGCCACCGGAACGCGAACCGTATCGCGGGAAAGGGGATACGAGGTGAGACGATGCGCGAATTCGGGCACCAGACGGTCCAGATGCGACAGAGCGAGGGCCACGCGCTGGCGCGCGAGCAAATCCAGGTACCTGCCGACCAGGAGCAGAAAAACAAACATGGTGACGGAGTCATAGTACACACCGGTGCCGCCCGTCAGCGTCGCCACGACACTCGCGCCAAACGCAACGGCAATGCCCATGGCCACCGGCACATCCATGCCAAGGCGCCGGGCCGCGAGGTCACGCCACGCGCCGCGGAAAAACGGCGAAGCGGCATAAATCACCACGGGAACTGTCAACACGAAACTCGCCCAGCGCATGAGTTGCTCGATGTCCGCGCTCATCTCCCCGTCGCCGGCCAGATAGGCGGGCACCGCATACATCATCACCTGCATCATGCCGAAACCGGCGACAAACAGGCGCCAGAGGGCATCTCGTCGTTCATTTCCGCGTCGACGCTCGGAGCCGTCACGGTCGTAGGGCGAAGCGCGGTAACCAATGCGTTCTAACGCCGCAAGAATCTCACTCAGCTTGATACGGGCACCGTCCCAACGGACGGTTGCCCGATGCGTGGAGAAATTGACCTCCGCGCCAAGGACGCCGGGAAGGGCCGCAAGGGTGCGCTCATTGCGCGAAGCGCATCCGCCGCAACGGATGCCCTCAATCAGAAGCACCGCCTCGAGTTCGCCCCCCTTTGCCCGGACAAAACCGCGTTGCACCTGCGGATCATCGTAGAGTTGAAGGTCCACGCTTGCGACGGGATTGGCGGGTGCTTCGGGTGGCAGGACGGCATGGTTGCGCGCGCGCGCAAGCGGAAATCGTGAAAGGGCCAGCGTTTCGCAATGGGCACTGCACATGCGGTGCCACTGGCCTTCAATCTCGAGACCCCGACCACTGCCAGAGGGCACCGGCTCGCCACACTGAAAACAGTCATCGCCCGAAGTTTCCCAGGTCACCACACCGAGGCAGCACACCGCCTAGCAATCCCGCCGCTGCGAATCGAAAAAGCAGACAGCCCGCCTGACTTGGCGATCAACGAGTTGCCTGCATGCCCCGGAGTTTGTCATGTCCTGCAGTACGCCTTGCCGGCGCCCGATTCATCCAATGCGAATCATGCTAGCGGGATGCTTCCGGAGGCCATTGACATGGATCAAGCCGGCATGTGGTCAATCCGATAAATTGCGGCCATCAATCAATAATGTCCGGAGATTTGACATGCGCTACCTGACGATCGAACAGAGGGAATCCCTGGT
>CAIUKQ010000103.1 GCA_903899705.1 uncultured beta proteobacterium | reverse complement strand
GCAGTCCGGCGCGGGCGGCGCGGTGGGCGCGGAGATGGTGGCCAAGGCCGCACCCGACGGCTATACGCTGCTGCTCGCCACCGCGAGCGCGATCACCATGCGGCCGCACCTCGCGAAGAACACACCGTACGATCCGATCCGTGATTTCACGCCCATCATCCGCAACGGCGAGGCGGTGCTGGTGGTCGCAGCCAACCCCAACGCGCCGTTCAATTCGGTGCGCGAGATGGTGCAGTACGCGAAGAACAATCCGGGCAAGCTTTCCTATGGCAGCTCGGGTGTGGGTACCAATCACCACATCTCGGCGGAGTTGATTCGCAGGGCGGCTGACATCGACATGGTGCACGTGCCCTACAAGACCGCGCCGCAGCTGATGAATGACACCATCGGGGGGCAGATCCCGGTTGGATTCACCATCCTTGCCACCATCTCCAGCAACGTCAAGGCGGGTAAGCTGAAATTGCTCGGCGTCTACAACACACGCCGTTATCACCTGATCCCGGATGTCGCCACCGTTGCGGAGCAGGTGCCCGGCTACGAACCGCCGCCGGGATGGATGGGCTACCTCGGGCCGGCCAATATGCCGCCCGCACTGGTGACGCGTCTGAATACCGACCTTGCGAAGTTCTACAGCGAGCCCGGTCTTCTCGCGCGCGCGGACGCGTCGGGGATTCTGATTGCCAACAGCACACCGGCCGAGTTTGCCGACGGGATCAAGCGCGAGTTTGAGACTGTCGGACGAGCGATCAAGGCGGCGGGCATACAGGCGGAGTAGTTTCTTCGGGAGATTGTGTCCGCTGGAATCCGGATTCAGAGGTGGCGCAACGTGCTGGCGGCCCTTGCGGAAGCTGACGCTGGCCCCATCTCTGCCGACGCCGCCGTGAAGAGTCGTTTGGTTGAGAAGGCTGAACTCTATGACATCGAGGAAATCGGCAAAGGCGTGGAGTCTGGCCGTCGCGTCCTGATGCCTTTTATCCGCGCGCTAATAAGGAGGAATTACCATGTACAAATCCCTGCTGGTCGAAAAAAACGGCCCTGTATGGCGGGTCATCCTCAACCGCCCCGAAGTCAAGAACGCGCACGACCTGAACCTGTTCAAGGAACTGGTTGAAGCCTTCGACGAGGTCGAATCCGATCCCGATTGCCGTGTTGCGGTGCTGACCGGATCGGGAAGCTTTTTTTGCGCAGGACAGGATTTGAAGTTCACCCGCAATGCCGATCCGCGCATGGCCGATGCCTATGGACGCTGGAATGTCGCGGCTCGGCAGCGCATTCAGCGCAATTACAAGCCGGTGGTGGCGGCGGTGAACGGTCCCGCGATCGGTGGCGGTGTGTATCTCGCCACCTCGTGCGACCTCATTGTCGCGGTTGACACCGCCTATTTCCAGTTGCGGGAGATCCAGGCGGGCAATCACAGCGGTGGCGCCTACATCCACACCATTGGACGCGCCCGGTCGCTGGAGATGGCCCTGCTCGGGCGCCGCGTCAACGCGCCGCAGGCGGAATCCTGGGGGCTGATCAACCGCAGTGTGCCGGCTGCCGAATTCGATGCCGCGGTCAAGGACTTCGTCGATACCCTGGCGGAACTGCCGCCCCTCGCGCTTCGCTATACAAAAAGCGCGACCAATATCCTGCTGGACATGTCCGGATTCTCCACGCATCAGGAGGCGGGTTCGCCGATGCAGCGCTACCTTGGACTCACCCCGGACGGGCGAGAGGCGAAGATCGCCTTCAACGAGAAGCGCAAGCCCAAGTTCACCGGCGCCTATCCCAAGGCCACTGATCCCGAATAGGTAAGGAGTCACATGCCGCAAGTTCTCAAGGGAGTCCGGATCGTCGATTTCACGCACGTTCTGTCCGGGCCGATCGCCACCAACTTCCTCACCCTGATGGGTGCGGATGTGATCAAGATCGAATCCGGCGTCGGCGACACCATGCGCAATTACGGCGGCCACAACTCTGACGGCATGGGACCTTCGTTTGTTTCAGTGAACTCGGGCAAGCGCTCCATCGTGCTCGACCTCAAGAACGACGAGCATCTTGAGGTGGCGCGCCGACTGATCGCGAAAGCGGATGTGGTGGTGGAGAACTTCCGACCGGGTGTGATCGACCGGTTGGGGCTGGGCTACGAGGCCTGCCGCAAGCTGAAGCCTGACGTTATTTTCTGTTCGGTGTCCGGGTTTGGCCAGAAGGGCCCGTTGAAATTCAATCCGGCGATCGATCAGATCATCCAGAGCATGTCCGGATTGATGAACCTCTCCGGCGAGGCGGGAACCGGGCCGATACGCATCGGTTTCCCTGTGGTTGATACCTATACCGGCTTGTTGGCTGCGTTTTCCATGGTGTGCGCGCTGTTGCAGCGGGAGCGCACTGGCGAGGGGCAGCATATCGACGTCGCAATGTTCGACGCCTCGATGGTGCTGATGATTTCGATGCTGGGGCCGTTTCTGGTTGCCGGAGACAAACCGGAAAAGCAGGGCAATCGCGGCTACAGCATGTCACCCACGGCGGATACCTTCCGGACGGCAAAGGGCGGGATCACCCTCGGTGCGGTGCGGCAGGAGCAATTCGAAGGGCTCTGCAGGGTGATCAATCGTCCGGACCTTGTTGCCGATCACCGCTTTTCCGACCGCAAGCTGCGTTTTGAGAACGGTGAAGCCCTGCAGGCCGAGGTCACCCGGGAATTGATGAAGCGGCCGGCCGAGGAGTGGGAGCAACTGCTGAATGATGCGGGTGTGGCCGCGGGCGTGGTGCGCGAGATGTCGGATGCTGTTGCCCTTGCGCACTTTGACGAGCGCGAACTTAAGATTCCGGTGCGGATTCCGGGTGCTGCGAACGAGAACGTGCACATCCTCAATGCCGGTTTCCGCTATGCCCACGACGCGCCGGGCCACAATCGCCCGCCGCCGCGGTTGGGTGAACATACCCGCGAAGTGATGCAGGAACTGGGTTTTGAAGAACAGCATATCGAACGGATATGCGAGGGTGGCAACTTCAAGTCCCGGCGGTAAAGCCCCTTTTCCTGCTTTGACGCAGTGCTTGTTGCCTTACGTGTTCCTGTCAGCTTGAATTGTCGATTGGGGTCTTGATTCGCGCCGCAGTAGAAGGATAATCCGGTCGCATCAATCGACAAATCCCAATCGACACATTCCAGAAGGCCGCAATTCGCGCAGAACGGATCGCGGCCAATGGCAAGGCTAGGGGCACAAGAATGTCATATGCAGTCGCAATAGATATCGGTGGAACCTTTACCGATCTGGTGGCGTTCGATCACGAAGCCGACAAGGTCATCTATACGAAAAGCCCGACGACCTATGGAAATTTTGTGGAGGGGATACTGGACTGCTTCAGGAAGGCCAATATAGCGCCTGAAGATACCCTGCTGATCAATCATGGAACAACCCTGGTGATCAATTCCCTGATCCAGCGTCTTGGTGGTCGGACTGCATTGATCACCACCCGGGGATTTCGCGATGTTCTTGAAATCGCTCGCGGCAACCGGCCTGATCCGCTGGACCTCTACTACCAGCGCGATGAACCTTTGATTCCGCGCGACATGCGATTTGAAGTCAACGAGCGCATGGACAGCGCGGGAAAAATCATACAGGCGCTGAACTCGGATGAGTTGGGGGAGCTCGCGGAACGCATCAGGAAGGAAAAGGTCGAGGCTGTCGCCGTATTCTTCCTCAATTCCTATGCGAATCCGGTTCACGAAGAGGAGGCTGCGGCAATGCTCAAGCGCCTGCTCCCCGGGGTGTTCGTGACCTGCAGCACCGAGTTGTCTCGCGAATGGTACGAATACGAGCGCACCTCGACGGTTGCCGCGAACGCCTATGTGGGGCCACAGGTCAATTCCTATATTCGCGCGCTCGAGAACGACCTCAAAAGCAAAAATTTCGATGGCACCATCTACATGATGGGATCGAACGGCGGCGTACTCTCGGTGGAGCGCACCTGCCGGCAGCCCATCGCGCTGGTCGAATCCGGACCGATCGGAGGCTGCATTGGCGCCGGGGTCTATGCGCAGGCGCTGGGTTTCGACAATGTCATTTCCTTCGACATGGGAGGAACCACCGCCAAGTGCACGCTGGTGGAGGAGGGGCGTTTTTCGGTGGATTCGGTCTACTACGCATCGGGTTATGTGCAGGGATTCCCGATCAAGTCCCCGGTGATCAACATTGTTGAAGTCGGATCCGGCGGCGGCTCGATCGGTTGGGTCGATGCACAGAATCGCCTGCACGTCGGACCCCGAAGCGCGGGATCGAACCCCGGGCCCGCCTGCTACGGACGCGGGGGCACGGAGCCCACCGTCACCGATGCCAATCTCGTACTCGGCCGTCTCAACGCGGAAAACTTTCTCGGCGGTGAACTGAAGCTCGACGGCGGTCGCGCAAGGCAGGCCCTGGCAACGCTCGCCGCGCCGCTGGGCTATGCCGGCGCGCAGGGTGAGGTGGAACTGGCCGCAGGCATTCTTGCCATTGCGACGGTGGTCATGGCCGGTGCGGTGCGCAAGATTTCTGTCGAGCACGGCCGCGACCCGCGCGACTTCGTGCTGTTCTCCTATGGCGGCGGCGGGCCGCTCCACGCCTGCGCGCTGGCGCACGAGTTGTCCATACCGGTGGTGGTGATTCCGCCGGAACCGGGCAATTTCTCGGCCATCGGCATGCTGCTTGCCGACGCGCGGCTGGACGATTCCAATACATTCACCGGACGCATGGAAGAGGGTATTGTGGAGAAGATGGAGTCAGTCTTCTCCGCCATGGAACAGCAGGCCGCAGCCTCGCTCAAGGCGGAGTTCTCCTGCGATGAGGTGAATTTCCAGCGCTTTGCCGAGATGCGCTATATCGGCCAGCGCCACAACATCCGTGTTCCGGTTTCGGGCCTTGCCAGCATGGTGGCCATGCGAGAGGCGTTCGAGAAGGATTACAAACGGCGTTATGGCCACGCGGATGCAAAAGCGCCGGCCGAATTGCAGGCCCTGCATCTGTCAGCCTTCGCGCGCCTGCGGCGTCCGGATGCCAACCGCCTTCCCCGGCCGATGGCGGATAAACCGGCCCGGTTGCGCAAGGTCTGTTTTGATCCCGCCACCGGGCCCGTGGATACCCGCGTGTACGACCGTTATTCGCTGGCCCGCGGGTTCAAGGGCGAGGGGCCTGCCGTCATCGAGGAGTATGGTTCAACGACGCTGGTATGGCCGGGAGACCATTTCGAAATCGGTCCGATGCATGAGATTCGCGTGCATTGCACTCAGGGCTAAGGGAAACCACATGGACACCAAAGGAAAAACCACCGTCGATCCCGTTACTCTGGAGGTGATGCGGCATGCATTCGTTTCGATCACCGACCAGATCGATGCCAACATTACGCGAACCGCGTTTTCACCCTACATCTACGAATACAAGGATTACGCCGTGGGCATCACCACAGCCGAAGGCGAGCTGATATCCACGTCAACGGGCGGCATGCCCGTGTTTGTGGCCGATTCGGTGGGCATGGCGGTGCGCGACGGCCTGCAAATTTACGGTCGCGAGCGTCTGCACCATGGCGATGTGATCGTCTGCAATCACGCGGCGATCCAGGGCCAGCACCTGAACAACACGGTGATGTACACGCCCATCTTCGCGGGAAAAGACCAATCGGTGCTGATCGGTTTTTTCGCCATCAACGTCCACTGGATCGACATCGGCGGCCTGTCGGTGGGTGCGATGTCCTTCGAGTCGACCGACATCTTCATGGAGGGGCTGCAACTGCGCACTGTCAAGCTCTGGTCGAAGGGCGAACCGGTGGAGGACATCTACCGCATCATCGAGTGCAACACGCGTTTTCCCCAGGAACTGATGGGTGACATCGCGGCGCAGGTCGGCGGCTGCCTGCTGGGTCGCGACATGGTTGCCACACTCGCCGACAAATACAGCGTGGCCACTTTTCACGGCGCGGTGGAAACCATTTTCGACCAGTCCGAGGCGGCCACACGCGAGAAAATCCGCGCGGTACCGGATGGCACCTATGAAGCCGAGGCCTTCCTCGATGACGATGGCGTGTCCGACGTTCCCGTGCCGATCAGGGTTCGCGTGATCGTCGCCGGCGATGAAATGACCATCGACTATTCCGACATGGCCAAACAGGTGCCCTCGTGCATCAATTCGGGTGCGTTCGGCGGCGGGCGCACCACGGCCCGCCTCGCGTTCAAATACCTGATTGCAGCGGGCGAGATGGCCAATGAGGGCACCTACCGTCCGCTCAAGCTGATTCTTCCGGAAGGCACGCTGCTCAGCGCATCACCCACCGCGGCCATGGCGCTCTACCCGATGCCGTTTCCCACCGT
>CAIUKQ010000102.1 GCA_903899705.1 uncultured beta proteobacterium | reverse complement strand
GCGATGACTGAATCCTCCGAACGACTGCGTTTCGACAAATGGCTGTGGGCCGCGCGTTTTTTCAAGACGCGCAGCCTTGCGGTGCAGGCCATTGAAGGCGGCAAGGCCAGGCTCAATGATGCGCGGGTCAAAAACTCGCGCGACGTGAAACCTGGCGATATTGTGAGCGTGCGGGTGGGCGAACTTGAATGGACGGTGTCGGTGCTGGCGCTGTCGGACGAGCGAGGTCCGGCGAGCGCGGCTGCGAAACTGTACGAAGAGGGTGAAGAGAGTCGGTCCAAACGCCAGTTGATGATCGACATCCGCCGTGCCGGCCCCAAACCCGATCCGGACGCCAAAGGTCGGCCGACGAAGCGCGACCGGCGGTTGATCCACCGTTTCACCGAGGGTTGATGTCCGCCCTATAGTGCCCGTTTTCGACAGTCAATTGAAAGGCCGGACATGCGTTCGCTCACCCTCGCCGAAGCCAACAAAATCATCAGCGGCACCTTTGCCTCCGCGAAAAAGCGCAAGGCCTATGCGCTTGCGGTCATCGTGCTTGACGCCGGCGGCCGGGTGAAGGCTTTCCAGAAACAGGATGGCGCCTCGCTGATGCGCTTCGAAATCGCCTATGGCAAGGCCTTCGCGGCGTTGTCGTTGAATCGCTCTTCACGGCAGGTGCTGCAGAAGCACCGCGAGAAACCCTATTTCATGGCGAATCTGGAATCGCTGTCCGACGGACCGCTGTTTCTCGAAGGCGGCGGGCAGTTGATCCGCGACAAATTCGACGAGATCGTCGGCGCCGTGGGCGCCACCGGCGATGTGAACGAAGTGGATGACCTTTGCGCCATCGACGGCATTCACGCGGGCGGTTTCCGCGCCGATGCGGATTACGATGTGCGCGCCTCGAAGCGCCTGAACATCAAGATCGATCCGCCGCTGAAGGACCCGCGCAAGAAGTAATGGCGCAGGAAGTGGCGATACGAATGGCGCGCAAACCCGCCGTGCGGGAATGGATCGGCCATCCGCGACGCTGCGGTGGTGGGTGCGACATCAATCCAGCTTGATCTTCGCGTCCTGTATCACCTGTCCCCACAGTTTGAAATCGCCGCGCATGCGCTCGGCAAGGGCCGGTTGCAAGCCGCCGCCGGGTTCCGCGCCCACTTCGATCAGGCGCTGGCGGGTCTTCGGTTCATCGAGCACCGACTGCATTCGCTCGTTCAGGGTGCGAATGATGTCCGGCGGTGTTCCCTTGGGCGTGAAGATGCCGAACCACGCGTTCATCTTCCAGCCCGGAATGCCCGCCTCGGTGGAGGTGGGGGTGTCCGGCAGGCCGGTGAGGCGCTTGTCCGCCCCTACCGCCAGAGCGCGTATGGCGCCCGCCTTGAGATTGTTGCCGCCGGTACCCAGGCTGATCGACAGCAACTGCAGGCGGCCCGAGAGCATGTCCGGCATGGCATTGCCCAGCCCCTTGTAGGGGACATGCGTGAAGCTCAGGCCGGTGACGCGCTCGAACAGTTCGATCGACAGGTGCGGCGGGCTGCCGATGCCGGCCGAGCCATAAAATATTTTTCCGGGGTTTGCCTTGGCATAGGCGACGAACTCGGCGAGCGTTTTGACCGGCAGGATTCCCGGAACCACAAAGAGGTGCGGCGTCTCCGCGATGTTGAACACCGGAATGATGTCGGTGACCGGATCGTAGGGCAGGGGGCGCGACATGTAGGGCTGCACCGCGATGTTGCCGCCGGCGGCGAACATGAGCGTATAGCCGTCGGGCGCCGACTTGGCCACGTAGTCCACCGCGATCACACCGGAGGCGCCGGCGCGGTTTTCAACCACCACCTGCTGGCCGGTCTTCTGGGTGATGCCGTCGGCCGAGAGGCGCGCCAGGATGTCGGTGACGCCGCCGGGGGCCGTATCCACGACGAGCTTGATGGTGCGGTTGGGATAGGGCTGGGCAAATGCGGGCTGTGTCATTGCGTTGGGCACAATCGCTGCGAAGGCCAGCAACACGGCGAGGACGGGACGGGTTTTCATTGAGGATCTCCTTGGGGATGCGGCAGGCTTGGCGCAACAGGTGCGGATGCGGGGTTCATTCGGGTTGGATGTTGGCCGCCTTCACCACGCGGCCGACAAAGGACAGGTCGCGCGCAATGAGCGCGGAGAAATCTTCGGGCGTGCCGGGGATGGGTTCGTAACCGGCATCGACCACCTTGGCGCGGCCCGCAGGCGAGGTGATGCCCTTCAGCACATCACCGTTGATACGCCGAAGGATGGCGTCGGGCAGTTGTGCCGGACCGAACAGGCCCACCCACGAGCGGAACGGCGAATACCCGGGAATGACCTCGGTGATCGCAGGCACGTCCGGCAGTTGCGGAATGCGCTTGTCGGAAATCACCGTGAGGGCGCGCGCCTTGCCGGCGCGAATCATGGGCAACGCCGGGCCGATCACCGAGAAGGAGGTTTGCAGTTGGCCGGCCACCAGATCCACCAGCGCCTGCGCGCCCGCCTTGTAGGGAACATGCACCATGCGAGCGCCCGTGAGCAGCGCGATCTGCTCGCCGCCCAGGTGGTGCTGCGACCCGATGCCCGATGTTCCATAGGAGATCTTGTCGGGATTGGCTTTCGCGTACTCAATCAGCTCCTTGAAACCGGTGGCCGGCACCGACGGGTGCGCGACGATCACCACGGGTGAATCGCCGATGGCAATGATGGGCGTGAAATCCTTGACCGGATCGAAGGAACTCTGCTTGACCAGGTACACGCGAATCACCTGCGTGCCCGGCCCCGCGATGAGCAGCGTGTAGCCGTCGGGTGCGGCACGCGCCACAGTGTCCGCGGCCACCACGCCGCCGGCGCCGGGGCGGTTGTCCACGACGATGGGCTGGCCCATGTGTTCCTGCAATTGCGTGGTGATGATGCGCGTGAGAACGTCCCCCGCAGCGCCGGCGGCGAACTGCGTCACCACACGCACAGGTTTGACGGGATAGGACTGGGCAAACAGCGGCAGCGGCGCCAGAAGGCCTGCCACGATAAAATATAACCTTTTGATTAATATGTTTATTTGCATATATATCGCTCCGGGCTGGAGGGCGGGTTCAGGGTCATTCCGGCTGGATCTTTGCCGCGCGTGCGTACTTGGTGAATGTGGCGATGTCATCGCGCACGATTGAATTGGGGCCGGTGACAAGGAGCAGGGGCGTGGTGCCCACCAGCGCCACGCCGGATAAATCCGCGGAAGGGTCGTAGCCCAATTTGGCATAGAGCGCAGGGGCCGCTGAATGCGCGGCAGTGGTGGAGAGAATCGTGTGCCCGTCTGCATTGCCCGTTGCCACCATGCGCGCCGCAACCGCGCTGCCGGCGCCGGGGCGGTTCTCGACGATGACCTGCTGCTTCCATGCATCAGAGAGGGCGGGTGCCAGCAGGCGCGCGGCGATGTCCGGCAGGCCGCCGGGCGAGAAGCCCACCACCAGCGTCACGGTGCGTGTGGGAAATGTCGTTGCAGGCTCCGCGGCGAACGTGAGCGGTGCGCACAGTGCCACTGCGGTGCAGGTAGCCGCGCATTGCGCGGCCTTGCGAAAGTTTGAATTCCAGTATGCTTGCATCCCGCTTCCCCCGATGAAATTCGCCTGCCGGCTATGTTGCCGCTTCGCGTAGATCGACCGCGGGCAATCATAGTGGAATCGCATGGCCGCCGTGCGGATGACGGCATTCGGCGACACGTTCGAACCGGCATACGCAGCCTCAAATTCGCAGCCTCAATCAAGGAGAACAATATGTCCCGTGATCCGATGGTGGATCTGATTTTTTCGCATTTCATTCCACGCTACGTCGCAACCGGCGTCGACCCCAATGACCTGCAGCGCATGATGACCACCATCGAGCAGTGGTCGGACTGGTGCCGCATCTGGTCGGAGGAGGCAAAGCTCCACGAGAACCACGCGGCCGAGGCCGCAGTCAAAGGACACAAGGTGACCGCGTCGGAGAGCTACCTGCGCGCGGCGATCTATTACCACTACGGCAAGCACCTGTTCGCGAATCCGCCCGAGGAGTTTCGTTTGGCGCACGACAACATGCTGCGCTGCTACACGCTGGCGGCGCCGGATTGTGATCCGCCGATGCAGCGGTTGGTCATTCCCTTCAACGGCGCGCAGATGTTCGGCTGGCTGCGGGTACCCAAGGGCGTGGCAAAGCCGCCGGTGGCCATCGTGCTGCCGGGGCTTGATGCCTGCAAAGAGGAACTGCATGCATGGACCGATGCCTTCATCAAGCGGGGACTTGCGACATTGACCCTCGATGGTCCCGGGCAGGGTGAGACTTCGTTCCTGATGCCGATCAGCACCGACTGGGGGCGAGCCATCGGCGCGGTGATCGATGTGCTGGAGAAGCGCAACGATGTCGACGCGGACGCCGTGGGCATCGTCGGGCAAAGCCTTGGTGCCTTCTACGCGCCGCTGGCGGCGGCGGGCGAGCCGAGACTGAAAGCCTGCATCGCCAATTGCGGTCCCTTCGACTTCGCGCCGGTGATTGCGCAGATGCCGGAGGTCTCCAGGCAGGTTTTTCGCGCGCGCGCCCATGCCAAGACGCAGGCCGAGGCCGATGCGGTGGCCAAGACACTCACGCTCGACGGTGTGGCGAAGAACATCCGCTGCCCGCTGCTCATCGTGTTCGGCGGCAATGACAAACTGGTGCCGCCCTCCGAAGGGGAACGCCTTGCGAAATCCGCGGGCGGGCCGGTGGAATTTGTCACCTATGCCGACGGCAACCATGTGTGCTTCAACATCAGCTACAAGTTCCGGCCGCTGACCGGTGACTGGATGGCGGAGAGGTTGCGGCGATGAGTGCGATGAGCCGTCGCGCGGTCGTACTTCTTTCGGGCGGTCTGGATTCGGCCACGGTGCTGGCGATAGCGCGGCACGAAGGCTATGAGACCAGCGCCATCAGTTTTCGTTACGGGCAGCGGCATGCCTATGAGCTCGAATGCGCGAAGAAGATTGCCGGGCGCAACGGGCCGGTGCCGCATGTGGTGATCGATTTTGACCTGCGCAAGTTCGGCGGCTCGGCCCTGACCGCGGATATCGCGGTGCCCAAGGAGCGCGAACTCGCATCGATGGAGGAGGGCATTCCGATCACTTATGTGCCTGCGAGAAACACCATCTTTCTATCCTTCGCGCTGGCCTATGCGGAAGTGCAGGGTGCGACTGATATTTTTATCGGCGTCAACGCGCTGGATTATTCGGGTTACCCCGATTGCCGGCCGGATTACATCAGCGCCTACGAGGCGATGGCGAACCTTGCCACCCGCGCCGGCGTGGAGGGGACGCAGAAGCTGAAGATCCATGCGCCGCTGATGGCGATGAACAAGGCGCAGATCATCCAACGCGGACTTGAACTCGGCGTCGACTACGCCCTGACCAGCAGTTGCTACGACCCGGGGCTGTCGGGGGAGCCCTGCGGCGGTTGCGATTCCTGCCAGTTGCGCCAGCGCGGATTTGCCGAAGCCGGGGTGGCCGATCCGTTGCGGTCGCGTTTCTTCGGCAATGGCTGAGCCGCAGGCTCCGGTGTTCACGATGAAGTCGCGGTAAGCTGGACGCATTGAGGATAGATGCATTGAGGAAACAGGAGGCCATCATGACCCGGATTTTTCTTGCAATGACACTGTTGATGTCATCGGCTTGCTCCTTCGCGGCGTTTCCTGCCGACCTCATCACCGAGCCGAATGTGGGCAAGCCCGAGCAGTTTGCGGCACTGATCAAGGCGGACCGGGAGCGCGTTGCGAATCTGGTCCGGCAGTACAAGTGGACGATGGAATAGGGTTTCGCGCCTTGCCGGGCGGCATATGCGCTTCATCAAGGGCGTTTTTCGTCGCCATCATTGCATGGTCATGGTTTTCGCTCGGCGCTACAGCCGCAGAGCGTCCCCTTCGCGCGCCGGATGTGGCGTTTGAACCCTCGGACATGGCGGTGGTGCGGGCGATGTTGCGCCTGGCAAAAGTGGGCAGAGGCGATGTGGTCTATGACCTTGGCTGCGGCGACGGGCGGATTCCGATCGCGGCGGTTCGCGAATTCGGTGCGCGCGGCGTGTGCGTGGACATCGATCCCAAACGCACGGCGGCGGCTGCCGCCAATGCGGCCAAGGCCGGCGTGGCGGACCGCATCGAGATTCGAAATGAAGACCTGTTCGAGACGGAAATTGTCGGTGCAAGCGTGGTGATGCTGTTTCTGTGGCCGGGGGTGAACATGAAGTTGCGACCAAGGCTGTTGCTTGAACTGCTCCCGGGCACGCGAGTGGTCTCGCACTACCACGACATGGAGGACTGGACGCCGCAGGAGACCGTTCACCTTCGCTCCAACAATGTCGAACGCAACCTGTATCTGTGGGTGATACCGCCAAGGTAGTTGTGGCGTGCATCGGCGATCGGGGCTACGATTCAAAGCCGTGCAATCATAACTAATTGAAAAACAACATATTTTTATTAAAGGTGGGCGTATGAGCAAGCAAGCAATCCGTTTTTCCCTGTTCGACTGGCTGGATGAGTCCGGCCGCAGTTATGCCGATACCTATGACGAGCGCCTGCGCCTTTTGGAGTTCGCCGACGATCTGGGTTTTTACGCCTACATGCTGGCCGAGCACCACGGAACGTCGCTCTCCATCACGCCATCACCCACCGTTTTTCTCGCGGCTGCGGCGCAGCGCACGGAGAAAATCCGTCTGGGGGCGCTGTCGTGGGTGCTGCCGATTTACGATCCGCTGCGGCTCTACGAAGAGTTGTGCATGCTCGATCACATCAGCAAGGGGCGCCTCGAGATGGGCCTGTCGCGCGGCGCCTCGCCGCACGAGAGCCTGCGGCATGGTGTGCCGCGCGAGGAGTCAAAGGCGCGCTATGACGAAATCTTCAATCTGTTGCTGGGCGCGTTTCGCGACGGGCGGTTCAATGGTCCCGGACCCTTCCATCCCTACGATAACGTTGCCACCCGGTTCAGTCCATTCCAGAAGCCGTATCCGCCGATCTGGTATCCGACCTCCAATGCCGAATCCATACCGCGGGTGGCGGGCCATGGTTTCAATTTTGTCGTGAGCCTGCTGAATTCACCCACGCTGGATCGCGCCGCGGAGATGCTGAAACTTTTCCGCCGCGAGTACGAGGCGCATCGCAACGATGCCGGTCGCCTCAACGCCCATGTTGCGGAAACCGTGATCGGATTCACAACGCACGTGCATGTGGCGGAGACGGATGCGAAAGCCTTTGAGCAGGCGCGGGTGGCCTACATGCAATTCAATGAAAACTACACGCGCCGCTATCTGGATATCGGGCAGGCAAGCCACTTCGCCGGGCGTCCGACGTTCGAGCAGTTTGTCGCCGAGGGGCGGTTTCTTTGCGGTTCTCCCGAGAGTGTTCGAAAAAATCTTTCGAAAGTGGTGGACCTGACCGGCGCGAATCATTTCGTGGGCGTATTCACGTTCGGTGATTTGCCCTATGAACAGACACGGCGTTCCGTTGAGCTTTTTGCCAAAGAGGTGATGCCCGCGTTTGCCGGGGACACGACCGGAGAAACGGCGTGAACCTGACAAATGCCTTGCACCCGCACCCCTCTCTGGCGAAGAGCGCGCTAGCAGATTGACAGGCCTTGTCATAAGCCATTTAATTGTCACCCGCAAATTGAAGGCTTGGCCAGTGTCTTTCAGGGAAGCAGCGAACACCGAAACACGGACCTCCCGTACTCTGAGGCGCGTTTTGCCGAAACAAATTCACCGCGTCCTCCGGTTGTTTGCGCTGTCGGGCTTGTTGGGGCTTGCGGGTGGTTCGCTGGCGACGGATCCCACCCCAATGATCGAAATTCCCGGCGGACTGTTTCGCATGGGCAGTGACACCGGCCACGCCGACGAGCGCCCGGTGCATGAGGTCAATCTGCCGACGTTTTTTATCGACCGCACGCCTGTCACCAATGCGCAGTTCACCGAATTCCTGAATGCGCGCGGACCGCGGGCACCGCGCGGACCCAGCCTCGCGGGCTACTTCGACATGAACGATCACGACGCGCGCATACGTCGTGTTGACGGCCCCTGGGTTTCGGATCCCGGTTACGAGCAGCATCCCGTGGTGGAGGTGAGCTGGCGCGGAGCACGTGAATATTGCTCGTGGGTGGGAAAGCGCCTTCCCACCGAGGCTGAATGGGAAAAGGCCGCGCGCGGAGTCGACGGTCGCAAGTACCCCTGGGGAGCGGCGCCCCCGGACAACACCCGTGCGCGCTTCGGGGTGGGCTACAACGCAACCGTTCCCGTTGGCACCCTTCCTAAGGGAGCCAGCCCCTATGGCGTGCTCGACATGGCGGGCAATGTCTGGCAGTGGGTGTCCAGCATTTACCGCGATTATCCTTATCGCAGCGATGACGGGCGGGAAAGCCTGGACAGCCCTGAAGTCCGTTCCACCCGCGGCGGCAGCCACGACTGGCCGGCGGAAGGAATCAGCACGACGAATCGCGGGCAGAATCTGTCGCGCGCGCCGCGTTCGGGCCATCACAACATCGGGTTTCGCTGCGCCCGCTGATTGCGCGCGCAATCAGTTTGCGCCAATGGCACGAAGATACTGAAGGTCGACAAAACGACCGGCCGCCGGCAGCGGCGTCTTCAGCAATCCTGCTTCGCCCATGAAGGTGATCACTTCGGCGAGGCCCTTCATGTCAATTTCACCGCGTTGCGGCAGCACCCGGCGCTCCGGTTCGAAATAAAGCGCAAGGACCCGCGCCGCGATATCTGAGCCGACGTTGTTGCTTTGTACGATGGCCTGTATGACCTCCTGACGCCTGGCCGGATCGCGGATGAACGCGAATGAAGCCGCGAGCGCGCGCACATAGCGCAGCAGCACGTCGCGGTGGGTTGCGGCCCATGAGCGGCGCACCGCCGTGACGGTGTATACCAATTCCGGCATCACCTCGAGCGAGGAACCCAGCAGGCGGTAGCCCTGGGCGAGCGCCTGCAGATCCTGCGGCTGCCCCAGGGGGACGGCGGCGCATTCGCCCCTGGTGAGGCAGTTGAAGCGCGAGGGCGTTCCGTCGATGGTTCTGAAACGGAAATCTTTTGCCTCAATGCCATGGGCTTTGAGAAGCTTGCGCGTCGATACCGTTATCGAACCTGCTTCATCGGCGAGGCCGAGCAGCCTGCCTTTGAGATCTGCATAGGTCTTGATGCCCGGCCCGGCCACCAGGCTGTAGATGGGGTTGTTGAATTCCGCGGCAATGGCGACCGCATCCGAACCCGCCAGCGCGGCGCGAATGAGAAAGGGCGTTGCGACATGGGTGATGTCCACGGTGTCGTCATGCAGGGCATCGATCATCCTGTCCGCGCCGCCTGGGATCGGCACCACCAGCTGAAAATCCAGGCCTTCGCGCAGGAAGAGCCCCTCGCGCTGGGCCACCGTGACGGGGAGGGAAAAAATGCTGCGTACCGCCGATAGCGTCTGGCCATAGCGCAGGCGAATCGGGGAGGGCTGGGCCGCGCAGTGCCCGGCGGCGAGCAGGCAGAGGGCCAGCGTGATGCGGCGCAGGCCGCGCCGGCTCATTTGCCCTTGACGGCCTGCAGGCGGCAATCCACTTCCAGCGCGGTCAGGGGTTTCCTGTTGGGAGGCGTGCGTGTGATGACGCGCGATTGGGTGTATCCCTCCTTTTCGCAGGAGACGGAAACGCCGGCGGCTTGCACCTGCTGCCCCAGGCCCGGCACCGGAACCCGGTAGGCGCCCGTGGCATTACTGCGTGCAACCAATGCGCCGAAACCCTTGATGGTTGCCGTGACTTTGGCGCCGGATACAGCCTTGCCGTTGGAGTCCCTGATGAAGCCAAAAAGCCGGGGCCCGGTTTCATCGTGTGCGTCGGCATCATCTCCGGCGGTCGCGGTAAAGGAGGTGAGTTGCAACGCGGCGAACAGTGCCGGAAACAGGATTGTTTTGATTCGCATCGAATGCCTATCGAAAAAAGAATCCCCGCAGCAGCCAGGCGAAAAAGAGCAGGGCACCGACCGGGACCACCCAGACCCAGTGATTCAGGAATCGCGGGGCGCGATGCGGTACAAGGCATGCGGCAAGGCCGGTGAAAAGGGCAGTAAGGCCGGCGGTGGCCAGCCAGCCGTACCAGTACATTGCCGGTCCATCCATGGGGGCCTGCACGCCCAATCCCCATTCGCCAATGGCCGGATGGTAGGTGAACAGGGCGAGATTGCGGTCTACTGCAATGGCGTAGGCGATTGCGAAAGCAATCGTAAATGCCGCGGGAAATGCGCTGTAACGCGATGGCTCAGCCATGGCGGGTCACGCCTCGAATCCGCGGATGTTGTTGACCACATGCCCGACCAGAAAGGCCCACCAGACAATGAACGCCAGCACCAGCGTCAACGCGGCGCGGATGCGGGCGTGGCCGGGGTTGAGCGGGCGGCGCCAGTAAAACCAGTAGGCCGGGAGCATGCCAAGGCCAATGGCGGCAAAGTGTTCCTTCAGTTCAAAAGAGCCATTGACGGCCCGGGCTTCCAGTTGTTCGAGCACGATGCGGATGCTGACGCGGTATTCAGCGTAGATGAAGGCACCCAACGCCATGGTAAGAAGGTAGAGGACGACGATGGCACCGGTGTAGGCGGGCGCGGAGACGCGGCGGGCGCGGTCCACGAAGGAATCCGCAGATTGGCCGGCGGGAAACCATGCGGCAATGGCCTGATGGGTGATTGCACCAAGAAGGGCCACGGCGAGCAGTCCATGCAGGATGAGCAGGAATATCGTCATGGCGGGAATTTACTACCAAAGCGGCGGACGTGAAATGTCCGGGCGGCTGAGAGGGGCGGGCTGGAGCGTTTCGGCGAGGGGCTGTAGACTGGGCGCAGGAACAAAGGAGACGACCCGTGGGACTGCAATTCATCGACCATTTCACCATTCATGTCAGAACCGCCGATCTGGGCAAGGTCGTGCGCTTCTACGCCGATGCGCTGGATCTGCATGACGGCTTTCGTCCGCCGTTTGATTTTCCCGGCAACTGGCTTTATGCCGGTGACAAGCCCGTGGTTCATCTTGTGGGAACGGATTACGACACGCAGCTTGGCGACAAGGCGCCGGCATCCGGGCAACTGGACCATATTTCCTTCCGGTCAACGGGGTTCGCGCAACAGCGGGAGCGACTTCGCGCGCTGGGTTTGAAATTCGACGAGGCGGTCGTGCCGGCATCGCCCATTTACCAGATATTCGTGCGTGATCCGGCCGGCATCATGGTGGAACTGACCTATGACAAGCCCTCCGAGGGCATTGCATAGGCGAGACTTTCGCCGTGCCGCGCAGGCGGCATCCGGTTCTGCGTGAATGTGCGGCTCAAGCCTATAATTTCGTTTCAAGATCAATACAGGGAGCAGACCATGGCCGACATCAAGGAACTTTATTCTGGAATCCTGACCAGCCTGCATCGCGAGGCGCCGCACAAGACGATGGCGAAGAAGCTCATCATCAACGTCGCGCCGACGGGATCATTTACCAACCGCGAGCAGAACCCCGGGCAGCCCTACACGATGGAGGAGAACGTCAAATCGGTGGTGGAGGCCTACAAGGCGGGCGCCTCGGTGTGGCACGCGCATGCGCGTGAAAAGAACGGCCTGCCCAGCAAGGACCCGAAGGTGATGAAGGAAACCATCGCCCGCGTGCTCGACCAGTGCCCGGACATCGTGACCTCGGTGATTCCCTACGCTGATTACAGCGCGCAGGGCGTGGACCTGATCAAGCCCTGCGTGGACCTGCTGACCGAGGCGGGCCCTGCGTACATGCAGTCGGCGGTGCTCTTGATCCAGACCACCGGCTTTTCCGAGAAATTCACCTACTCGATCACGCAGAAGACGCTGACCGACCAGGTGAAGTACCTGGAAGACCATGGCGTGCGACCGGAGTACCAGTCGACCAGCTACCAGGGCACCAAGGACGTGATTGACTGGCTGATCGATACCGGCATTGCCAAGGATCCGCCCCTCATGAACATCATGACCGGTTTCCACGGCTATTCACACGGCTCGCCCATCGGCCCGGATCCGTGGAATTACATCTACATGATGACCATGCAGCAGACGTTCCCGTCCAAGGCCGTGAAGGGTGTGTGTGCGGGCGGACGCAACTGGATGCCGTTCTCGACCATGGCCATCATGCTGGGATTTGACATGGTCCGTGTCGGCATGGAGGACACGGTGTTTGTCTATCCGCACCGCGAAGACAAGATACAGAGCTCGGCGCAGGCGGTGAAGAAGATCGTCGAGATTGCACAGGCCCTGGGACGCGAAATCGCCACGCCCGATGAAGCCCGTGAAATCATGGGCATCAACGCCTCGCACAAGCGCCTCGGCATCGGCCAGGACAAGAAGGTCGGCGCGCTGGTATAGGGATTTTGCGAGGGAATTGTTCCCGAATCAAAAGGCCGCTGGATCACAGCGGCCTTTTTTGTTTCCGATACTGAACCGGGGACGTACCCCGGTTTTTTTATTCGGGGGCCTTGGATGGTTTGATGCCGATGCTGCGGAATACCTTGATGGCATTTTCGCGGTCGGCTCGGGAATACTGCGCGAATTGTTCGGCGGTGTTGTCCACGTGCTCCAGGGTATAGGTCTTGTAGAACTCCAGCATCTTGGGCGTGCGGATGGCGTGAGCCAGTTCGGCATTCAGTTTTTCAACGATGGGTTTGGGCGTCTTGCCGGGAGCGTACATCGCAAAATAGCCCTGCAGTCCCGGATCGCCGCCTTCCTCGCCCAGTGTGCTCAGCGACGGCATGAAACTCGAACGGCGCGTGCCCACCGCGACGATGGGCTTGAGTTTGCCGGCCTTGATCAGCGGCGCGGTGACACCAAAGCCCATGTAGGTGATGTCGGCTTCACCCGAAATCACTGCGGGATTGGCCTGTCCGGCACCCTTGTAGGGGATGCCCGCGATATCGACGCCGGTTGCGCGCTTGATCCACTGGAGGTACAGGTCGGGCAGGCTTGCCGGCCCCCAGGTGGCCCAGTTCAGTTTTCCGGGATTGGCCTTGGCCTGGGCGATCATTTCCTTGTAATTGGAAAACGGTGCCTTGGCATTGGCGACCAGGAGGTTGTTGGACAACCCCATGTTGATAACCGGCGCGAAATCCGTGTCGGGGTTGAAGGGCAGGTCGGAGAACAGCGCGGGGTTGTAGGACAGGGCGTCGGCGACGGCGAGGCACAGCGTATGCCCGTCCGGCGCCGCGGTGGCGCAGGCCTGCATGCCGATGATGGCGCTGCCGCCGGGGCGGGTTTCCACGACCACCGGTTGCCCCATGGAGTCGGTGAGGAAGGGCCCGACGGAGCGGGCCATCAGTTCAACCAGGCCGCCGGCCGCATAGGGCACGATGATGCGGATGGGCTTGGTCGGAAAAGTCTGCGCCGCGGCGAACGGGGCCGCAAGCGCGACGGTCAGCGCGGACAGGGCAAGAAGGGATCCTGGCAGGTTGGGTGAGGTCTTCATCGGGTTCCTCCGTGGCAACAATCGGATCGGACGGGACGCGTCCAGGCAGTGGCGATTATAGGCTGGCCGCATTCCGGCGGCAGTGGCGGGCGCGCTTCGCTTTCCCTGATATCCCGGCGCTCGCCGCCCTGATTCGGCGTTCGCGTCGTTGTGCAGGCTATAATCCGGCACCCATGCGAATCCTGATCAGCAACGACGACGGATACCTCTCTCCCGGAATTGAGATTCTTGCAAAGACGCTGTCGGAACTGGGTACGGTTACGGTGGTTGCGCCGGAACGGGATCGCAGCGGGGCTTCCAATTCACTCACTCTTGATCGGCCGCTGTCGGTGCGGCGCGCGGGCAATGGATTCATGTATATCGACGGAACGCCAACGGATTGTGTCCATATCGCCGTGACCGGATTGCTCGACGAACTGCCCGATATTGTTGTCTCCGGGATCAACTTCGGCGCCAACATGGGCGATGACACCATTTATTCGGGCACCGTGGCCGCTGCCACGGAAGGGTTCCTTCTTGGTATTCCATCCATCGCCATTTCGCTGGCGGGGCGGGATGGTGGAAATTTTGCGACAGCGGCCATCGTCGCAAGGGACCTTGTGGCTCGTTGCCGCAGGTCACCGCCCGGCAAACCGATGCTACTCAATGTGAACGTGCCGGATGTTGCGTTCGATCGGGTCCTTGGCACCGAGGTGACGCGTCTGGGCAAGCGCCATAAATCCGAATCGGTCATCAAAAGCAGCACGCCGCGCGGCGATACGGTGTACTGGATCGGCGCGGCAGGGGCGGCGGCAGATGCCGGACCTGGAACGGATTTTCATGCGGTGGCCGCGAACCGCGTGTCGGTGACGCCCCTGCAGATTGACCTCACACACATCAATCAGATCGCGGAAATCGGGTCATGGTTGGCCAGGTGATCTCCTCGCGCGGAATAGGCATGACCTCGCAGCGCACCCGCGACCGGATGATCGCGCGCCTGCGCGAAAAAGGCATCACCGACGAGGCGGTGCTCGCGGCGATGCGCGAAGTCCCAAGGCACCTGTTTGTCGAGGAGGCGATTTCCAGCCGCGCCTACGAGGACACGGCGCTGCCGATCGGTTTCGAGCAGACCATTTCCCAGCCCTATGTGGTGGCCCGGATGATTGAAACGCTGCGCGCGGGCGAAAAACTGGGCAAGGTGCTGGAAGTCGGCACGGGTTGCGGCTACCAGGCCGCGGTGCTTGCCGCCCTGTCGCGCGAGGTGTATTCGATGGAGCGCATTGCGGCGCTGCTGGAGAAGGCGCGAACCAACCTGCGACCCATGCGACTGGCCAACCTGAGGCTCACCTATGGCGATGGTGCCAAGGGTTTGCCGGAAGCGGCCCCCTTCGATGCCATCATCCTCGCAGCGGCGGCACCGGGAATCCCCAAGGCGCTGCTGGAACAACTGGCGCCCGGGGGGCGGTTGGTCGCGCCGGTGGGCAACAACGAGCAGGAACTCGTTCTGGTGGAAAACCGGAAAGAGGGATTTGTCGAGACGCGGATGGATGCGGTGCGCTTTGTTCCGCTGAGGGGAGGCAAGCAGTGAGGGCAATCCTGTTGGGCCTGATGGTGCTGACGGTATTTGCGGCGGGGTGCACCAGTTCGGGACGCGCTCCGGTCACCGATCGCGCAACGGGAACGATTGCCGCGCCACCGGCGAGGCCGGCCGCGCAAGCGGCGAAGGCGCCGGCCGCGGCCCCGGAAGCAGCGGAGGAAACCTATACGGTGCGTCGCGGCGATACGCTGTATGCCATCGCGCTGGACAACGGCCAGGACTATCGCGATCTTGCCGGATGGAATGCACTGTCCGACCCCAACCTGATCCGCGAGGGGCAGGTCCTTCGACTGAAGCCGCCCGCCGGCGTGCAGGTGCGTCCGGTGGCAGGAAATGCGGCTCCGGTTGCGCAACCGCTGAACGGCGCGAATGACCTGATCAAGACCGAACCCCGCGCATTGCGCCTGCCCTATTCGGAGGAGAATCTTGCGCTGATCACCAAACCCCCGGCGCCCGTCAAACCGGCTGCGGCCCTGGTCAAGCCGGAACCCGTCAAGCCGCCGGCGGTGCAACCGCGGCCCGAAGCCACCGCGAATGCCGAGGGTGACGACGAAAAGGTCGAATGGGGTTGGCCTGCGGGTGGGCGCGTCTCCGTCGGTTTTTCAGATCCCGCCAACAAGGGCATCGACATCGCCGGCAAAAAGGGGGATCCGGTTTTTGCCAGCGCCGGCGGCAAGGTGGTGTATATCGGCGAAGGCCTGCGCGGCTACGGGAAGCTGGTGATTGTCAAACACAACAACACCTACCTGACGGCTTACGCGCACAACGACACCATCGCGGTCAAGGAACAGCAAACGGTGGTGAAGGGGCAGAAGATCGCGGAGATCGGCAACACCAGCAGCGACACCACCAAACTGCATTTCGAGATTCGCCGTTCCGGCAAGCCGGTGGACCCGATGAAGTTTTTGCCTGCCAGGCCCTAGCGTCCGGCTGCGCGCAGTGCCGTGTTACTTGACGCCTGCAAGAGCGGCCGTGGAGGCCAGTGTGTCCGGGGGAGTGCGCTTCAACATGCTGAAGTCCTTTTCATCCCGGACAATCGTCGCAAAGCGCATGTTCTTCTCGGCGCCCTCGACGTAGAGATTCTGGCCGCCGAAATGGTTTTCGGCATAACTCATGCCGTTGCCGAGGTCTTCCTTCAAGCGCCGCTCCGCGCCGGCATAGAAGCCTGGTGTCTTGAGCAGGAGATCCTCGGCCGATGAGAAGATCACGTCGACCTTGCCATCGGCATTCGTTTTGGATGCGATGCCGCCGGTCACGAATTCGGGATACAGGCGGTCGCGGCATTTCTCGAGATAGCAGCGGTCAGCCATTTGCGCAATGATATCCGCGGATCCAAGCAGGTTGCCCAGCAGCCGGTAGGTCAGACCGGGAACCTGAATGGATTTGACCTGCCGTTCGTAGCCGGTGAAGTGCACGAGATCCGCGGCGATGTCCGCCATTTCGGGCATGCCCACCATCGGCAGATATTCCTTCAGGAACTGCGCACCGCGTGAGACGTGAATCAGCGTGAACTCCGCGCCGTTCTGCGCCTGCTTCTCGCTTTCGCGGCGGATGTAGCCGACGTCGTGAAACAGCGCGGTGATGATACCCAGCTGGAAAAGATTTTTCCCCAATGGATCGGTACCCACGCGGCTGCGTTCATAGCCGTCAATCAGACGCGCCATGGCGAGTGTGACATCGAGCACATGCTGGATGTCGTGATAAGCCGTATCGCAGGCGTGGAAGCCTGACATCTCACCGCGGTAGATACGGTCGGCATCGCCAAACGCGCGGTCAAGCGCACTGGTGGTTGCTTCGGGATAAAGATCCAGAAATATCCGGTCGATCTCCCGGTTAACGTCTTTGGGATCGGTGGTTTTCACCGTATCCGTGACGTCAAGATCATTTCTAAACATAGATCGGAACCCAAACACCGTGAGAATTACGTGAGCAGGACGTAATTAAACGCATTTCAATGGTTAAAATCAATGACTTCTTATGCCCTTTTCCGGTCCGGTGCCAAGACCGGTTGCGACCCGCCTTCCCGGAACCTGGTCGAGAAAGCTCTAGTCGTGGAGATATCGACGCTAAGCTATTATTAACGTGAGCTTTTTTATCTCTTCTTGGTTTTGCAGACTCAGGTTGCACGAAAATGCGGCGCGCTTCCGTGACTTAATGCCGTTTCAAACCTATTCCTTGTAAAAGAAAATCAATGCCCGACAGGAACGACAGCAGGAAGCTGGTTTCACCCTCGGCGGACCGTAACAAGGCTCCCATACTGGAGGTATTGCGACAGGCGCTGCCCGATCGCGGCTCTGTGCTGGAAATCGCCAGCGGAACGGGGCAGCACGTGGTGCACTTCGCGACGGAACTTCCCGGCCTCGAATGGCAGCCCAGCGATCCGGACCCCGCATACAGGCAGTCGATCAACGAATGGCTGGCGGGGACGTCGCTGAAAAATGTCCGTGCGCCGGTCGCTCTCGACGTTTGTGACATGACCTGGCCCGTTGAATCGGTCAGCGCGGTCATCTGCATCAACATGATCCATATATCTCCATGGGCGGCGACGGTCTCGCTGATGAAAGGCGCGGCGCGTGTTCTCGAGCAAGGCGGCCCGCTCTATTTGTACGGCCCATACCGGTGTAATGGCGGACACACGGCGCCCAGCAACGCGGCATTTGATGCGGATCTGCGTGCGCGCAATCCCCTATGGGGCATACGCGACCTTGAGGCGGTGCAGGAATGCGCGGCGCAGGAGGGATTCTCCATCGAGCAGGTGATCGCCATGCCGGCCAACAACTACAGCGTCATCCTGCGTCGCGCCGAAGCCTGAACGTATCGCAGGTCAGCGCGAACCCGGCGAGGTGCCGCGCTGCCGGGCAAGCGCGGAGCTGATTTCGCCCGCGAGATCAACCACCGACAGCGCGTAATACGAAGACCGGTTGTATCGCGTCAGGACGTAAAAGTTGTCCAGTCCGACCCGGTATTCCGGCGACAGTCCCGGGGACTCCAGTTCGATGAGAACGATGCCCGCGTTCCGGTCAAAGGGTTCGTCCACGCTGACTTCGAAACCGGGCAGGTCGGTCCCCAGATACACCGGTTTCATGCCGCTCGCCACCAGGGCGCGAAAACGCTCGCCGGATACACGCGCGGAAAATGCAACCGGCTGCGAACGCTGCCAGCCATGCTCCTTGAGGAAATTGGCCACACTGCCCACGGCATCGCTCACACTCGCCGACAGGTCGCGTTTGCCATCCCCGTCGAAATCAACCGCATATCTGCGGTAGCTTCCCGGCATGAACTGGGGAATGCCGATGGCGCCCGCATAGGAGCCCTTCTGGCCCAGCACATCGATCGAGTCCTGCCTGCCGTGCAGCAGGTATTGCTCCAGTTCTCCCCGGAAGAATTCAGCACGGGGCGGGTAGTCGAAAGCCAGCGTTGCCAGTGCATCGATGACCCGATAGGCGCCGGTGTTCCTGCCATAGACGGTTTCGACGCCGATGATGGCGACGATGATATCGGCCGGCACTCCGTAGATTTTCGCCGCCCGCTGCAGGGTTTCCTCGTACCTTTCGTAGAACTTCAGGCCGGCCTCGATGCGCGCGGCATTGACGAATCGCGAGCGGTAAGCCTGCCACGAGCGCGGAGCAGATTCCGCCGGCGCGGCCATGGCGCGCAGCACGGCCGCCTGTGACCTGACTTTCGAGAACAGAGCTATCAACTCGGAGCGCACGAAGCCGTGGCGCTCCACCATGACGTCGATGAAACTCTTTACATCATCGCGGCCGGCTTAGTTTTGCGCCAATGCGGCCGGAAGCAGGCAGGCCCACAGCAGGATCAGGATCGCGGCTCTCATCGAGGCCTGAACCGGCTGACCAGTTCGCGCAACTGGCGTGATTCGCCGGGGTCGCGGTTGCGCCCGTAACGCAGGTTTGCATAGAGTGAGGCGATGTTCCGGATGAGGTCGGCCCGCTGTGGCAAAAGGCGTCCGGAGCGTTCCGCGAAGGCGAGCGGTCCTTCGCTGCGGCTTCGGGGGAATCCGGCGCGGGCCATCCTCGCGCAGAATGTCGACCAGGCGCGCTGCACCGGATCCTCGCGCTTCCAGCGTCCAAACAGCCACAACGCCACGAGACCGATGGCTGCGGCGGTGCTCCAGAACATGGCAAAGGCCATGAAGCGCCAGTCGGGGGACTGGACGCCAAACAGCGACAGCATTTCACGCTGCCGGTCAAAGTTGTAGCCGAGCACCCATTGATTCCATTTGTTGGCGAGTGCATTCCAGTTGAAGCGCATGGCCCGGAGCCACTCGGCATCGGCGCCCAACAGCGCCGGAAACACCGAGTTTTTCGGCACGGCCGCGGCCAGTCCCGCGTCGACGCGCATCGGTACTGCAAGCGCGGTGGGATCGACGCGAGTCCAGCCGTCCGCGCCCGACCACACTTCGGCCCACGCATGGGCTTCTGCCTGCCGGACTTCCATGTATTTATCCACGGGATTGACTTCGCCGCCCTGATAGCCGGTGACGATGCGGGCAGGAACGTTGGCCGCACGCATCAGGAAAGCAAAGGCGGAGGAAAAATGTTCGCAGAATCCGCGCTTCGTGTCGAAAATGAATTCATCGACAGTGTTCTCGCCGAGCAGGGGCGGCGTGAGGGTGTATTCGAACCGGCTGTCGCGAAAGAATGCCACGGCCTGACGCATCACCGCGGCGTTGCTGTCGGGGCCCGACCCGGCCTCCGCGCGCCAGCGGGCCGCCAATTCGCGCGCCCGCGGATTGCCCAGCCGCGGCAGGCGCGTTGCGATGGCCAGATCCCGCGTATCGGCCCCCGCGATCGCCCGGTATTCGATGTTGGACCGCACTTCGTAGCGGATGCGCGTGCGTACGGGTGGCAGGGAAATGAGCTGATAGTCCTGGGTCATGCGCGCCTGCGCCGGTATGCGCGAAGGCAGGTCGAGGGCAAACAGCCAGTTGCGGTTGTGCGGCTCGAGCGTGATTTCATAGTCGAAGGCCTGTCCGCGGACTTCCGCCTGGTAATCATTGTTCAGCCGCGTATTGCCGGCCCTCCAGGTCTTGCCGTCGAAATCCCAGAACACCGGACCGCGCCAGTACAGGTTGCGCCTCGGTGGCGGCGTGTCCGTGAACTTGGCGCGAAACGCAATCGCATCCGATTGGGACAGGTTGGACAGATTGCCCGGGGTCATGGAATCCGACAGACCGGTCACCCCGGCGAAGGCGTCCTGCGGCAAACCCCATAGCGGTCCCTGCACCCGGGGAAACAGGAAAAAGAGCAGAAGCATCACGGGGCAGGCCTGCAACAGCAGGACGCCTGCGGCGCGCGCACTGTCGGCGAGCCTGCGGCTGCCGTCGTTGAAGCAGACAAGGCTCGCGCTGATCACGAAGATGGTGAACAGCATCAATGCCGCCGTGGGCATGGTCTGTGAGTAGAAGAAATTGGTTAACGCGAGGAAATAGGCGAGGTACACCGCCACGAAAATATCGCGCATGAATTTGAGCTCGAGAAGTTTCAGCGACATCAGCAGCACGAGCAGCGCGACCCCGGCATCGCGGCCAAAGATGGTGCGAAAACTCAGGAACACCCCGATCATGCCGCCGATCGCAAGGACGATCAGCCAGTTTCGATGGGGAAGCTTTCGTTGAACCAGGCCGATGTAAATACGCAATGAGAAAAAAAGCAGCAGCCAGCCGTTGACCCACCATGGAAGGCGCTCCATGTGCGGAGCCGCCGCAAGCGCCAGTCCCGCGAACAGGACCAGCAACTTCGAAAAAGGAAGATTAGCGGCGGCCGGGTTCATACAGGGCCAGTGCCGCGAGGCATAGCGTGCGGTGTTCTTCCCCGCGACCGGGCGGAATGCCTGCGCCGGGTAGGTCGAGGGCATAGTCCAGTCCCGCCTCGCTGGCGAGCAGGACCCACCGGGTGAGACGCGCCAGGCGCGCTTCGACATCCATGGATGTTGGAAGGTCTTTCCAGTCGAGAAACAGTTCCTGTCCCGCCTGGCCCATGAACGACTTGGTCAGCATGGCGTCGGCGCGTGCCACCGCCTTCCATGCGATGTGGCGCGGAGAATCGCTGGGCTGATAGCTTCGCAGTCCCGCGAAGTCGTCGGTGCCGGTTCCCACGTTGACCGAGTCGCCGCTTTCGGCGCGGGTCCGAAGCGGCGGGAGTGCCGCGCCATCCGGCCGTGGATAGATGAGGGCACGCATTGCCGGCTGCACGTAGCTCCACGCGCGAAACATGCCCAGCGGATAGAAATTCTCGATGGTCACGCGGGGCAGTTGCATCCATCCGCGACGGGTTGCACGCACCGGTATCTGCACTGAAGTGACGCGCCGCCCGGGCAGGTTCACGGATTGCACCTGATCCTCGCAACGCACCTGGATGGCATGGCGGGGATCCTCCCGCTCGTTTTCGATGTTGATGCCAAATAACGCCAGTTCTCCCGCAAAAGCCGGTTCGGTCTTGCCGGCGGTAATCGCCAGGTGGGCAATATTGCGAAAGGTATGCAGTATGGAGACGATCGCCATGCCGGCCAGCAGGAAGGTCATGACATAGCCCAGCGACAGGTTGTAGTTGATGGAGCCCACCAGCATGAGCACGAGCGATATGCCGAAGGACAGTCCATGCCGCGTGGGGAGCACGTAGACGCGGCGTTGGACCAGGACGATGCGGCCGGGTTCCGGTTCATGGCGCCGCGACACCCACTTCCACAAGGTATAGGCCTGGGAAGACTTGAGGGCGGCGTCCAGGGTCATCGTTTCACCTGCGGCTAGTCTGACCGGAAAGGCGCCTTCCGGCGCGTGAATTCAGGGGAATTTTGCCGTAAATTCAAGGAATTGCAACCGCGTCGATAAGGCTACGCGCGGTCTCCTGGCTGCTGCGATGAACGCCGTCGTGCGCGGGGCGCAGGCGGTGGCCGGCAATGCCGGGGAGCACGGCCTGCACATCCTCCGGAATCACCTTGTCACGGCCTTCCAGCAGAGCCCAGGCGCGCGACGCGTACAGCAACGCCAGCGCCGCCCGCGGCGATAAGCCGCTTGCATAGTCGGGTGAGCGGCGGGAATGGTCGACAAGGGCCTGCACATAATCGAGCAGCGCCGGTGCCGCGTGCACGTTTCTCACGGTGCCCTGCAATTCCATCAATTCCCCGGGAGCGAGGCAGGGGTCGAGCGCACTGATCATGTCGCGCCGGTCGGTGCCCTGGAGCAGCGCGCGTTCGGCCTCGCGGTCCGGATAGCCCAGTTCGATGCGCATGAGAAAGCGGTCCAGCTGGGATTCGGGCAGCGCGTAGGTCCCCACCTGGTTGGACGGGTTTTGCGTGGCAATCACAAAGAAGGGTTCGGGCAGGCGCCGGGTTTCGCCCTCTGCTGTCACCTGATGTTCTTCCATCGCCTCCAGCAGCGCGGACTGCGTCTTGGGCGTGGCGCGATTGACTTCGTCGGCGAGGATCAGCTGCGCGAAGATCGGGCCAGGATGGAATTTGAAGCTGGCCTTGTCGCGGTCATAAACCGATACGCCGATGATGTCGGCAGGCAGCATGTCGCTGGTGAACTGCACGCGATTGAATTGCAGCCCCAGCAGTTTTGCGAGCAAATGGGCGAGGGTGGTCTTGCCCACGCCCGGAAGATCCTCGATCAGCAGATGCCCCTTGGCGAGGAGACAGGCGAGCGCAAGGCGGATCTGGCCTTCCTTGCCGAGTATGACTTTGCCTGCCTGCTGGATGACACGGTCGAGCGAAGATGACGGCATGAATGCTTTTACCCGCATAACCCGTTGTGAACGCGCGAGTTTATACTGGTTCATCGATGCAAGAACTGAACATTAGCCGCAATGACGATCGCATATATTTCGCACCCGGACTGCCTGAAACATGAAATGGGGCGGCATCACCCCGAGTGTCCCGAGCGTCTGGGCGCCATTGAGGATCAGCTGCTGTCATCGGGTATTTCCGGGCTTTTGACCCACCATGAGGCCCCACTGGCGAGCGTGGAGCAGGTCACCCGGGTGCATCCGCAGGACTATTTCGATGCGATTCGCGAGGCTTCACCCGAATCGGGAATCGTGCATCTGGATCCGGATACGGCAATGAGTCCGGGCAGCTTCAATGCCGCGATGCGCGCGGCCGGCGCCGCGGTACTGGCCACGGACCTGGTGATCGGTGGAAAGGCGCGCGCGGCATTTTGCGGCGTGCGGCCGCCGGGGCACCACGCCACGCGCAATCGCTCCATGGGTTTTTGCATTTTCAATAATGTGGCGATTGCAGCGATGCATGCGCTGGAACATCACGGATTGAAGCGAATCGCACTGGTTGATTTCGATGTCCATCACGGCAACGGCACCGAGGCCATATTTGCGGGTGATGAGCGAACTCTCATGGTGGGCACCTTCCAGCATCCCTATTACCCCTACAGTGGCACAGACGGCGTTGCTTCCAACATGGTGAACGTGCCGTTGCGAGCGGGGGCGGGCGGTGACGCCCTGAAGACTGCCGTGGAGACCGACTGGATGCCGGCACTCGATGATTTTCGTCCGGAAATGATTTTCATATCCGCGGGGTTTGATGCGCATGCCGAGGACGATATGGGCGGCCTGCGCTTCGTGGAAGCCGACTATGCGTGGGTGACACGCCAGATGATGAGCGTGGCCGAGCGCCATGGTAGGGGCCGCATTGTTTCAGTGCTGGAAGGCGGTTACGCCCTGTCGGCCCTGGGCCGCAGCGTTGTCGCCCACCTCAAGGCGTTAGGCGACTTCTAGCGTTCGGCACTCCGGACGCCGTCCATCTTCCAGGCTTCACAGGTGCCCGAGTAGGAGGTCCCTGGAAGCTTGCGAAATGCCATGTCAGGATTGACGTGGACGCCTCGATCAAAATGCCAGGCCATGACCGCGGAATAGCGGACGCAGCGTCCGCCACGGGCGCGGGCTTCGCATCCCAGCAGGGTGGTGACTTTCACGCTGTCACTGACATCTTCGACCAGATGCACGCCGGTTTCGCCGGAGTAAATGCGCACCGGGCGGCCGCCTATGGTGCGGCTGGAAATGACACGTGCCACGCCGGCTTTGGCGCCGACTTCGTCGACTATCAACATCAGGTCGGATCGTGGCGCGCCGGCAGTGGGCGCAGTACCGCTCACCCGCATGTCGCAAATCAGGTCTCCGGTGCGCGAAAACTCCGCCAGGGTGACGGCATCCTCGCCGCTTGCATTGGCGGCAAGGAGGGTGAGGCACAAACCACCAAAAATGGCTGCCTTTGGCACCGTAGACCTTTTGTCAGGGCGAATCCCGACAACTATACGTCGGGACTACTTCAGTTTCAAATTGAAGAGCTTGATGGCGTTGGTGCGGCCGATCTTCAGCTTGTCCGTATCGGCCATCTCGATGCCGTCAAACCAGGTGGTCGCGTCGCTGGTGACTTCGAACGGGTAATCCACCGAGAACAGCATGCGGTCGATGCCCACCATGGACAGGGCGCACTGGAACGATGGCGTGCAGAAGTTGCCGCTGGTGGTGATGTAGAAATTGTCGTGGAAGTAATCGCCCAGGGGACGCTTGCCGGTGTAGCCCCGCGGCGAGAAGCGCATGCGTGCGTCAATGCGCCACAGGCCGAAGGGAATGCCTTCACCCATGTGGCCGATGATGATCTTGAGCTTGGGATACTGGTCGAACAGGCCCGAACCACACAGGCGCAGCGCATGCACCGAGGTGTCGGCGGCAAAGCCCCAGGGGGAGGACATCAGCCAGGGGTGGCCGTCGTATTCCACGGCGCGGCTCTTGATCTGCGAGCGCGGGTGCAGGTAGAAGGGAACATCCAGCTTCTCCACCTGGCCCCAGAATCCGCGGTACTCGGGGATATCGTAATAAATGCCTGAGTCGGGAACGCCCTTCTGTGTGAAACCGTTCACCAGCGCGCCCTTGAACCCGTAATCTTTGACACAGCGGGTCAGTTCGGCGGCGGCGGCTTCAGGGTCCTGCATGGGAAGCGCCGCAAATCCGGCGAAACGGTCGGGACGCTTGGCCACCAGTTCGGCCAGTTTGTCATTGGCCCGCTTGGACAGTTCGATCGCTTCCTTGGTATCGAGGATGGCCTGTACGGCCGGCGCATTCAGCGAAACGATTGTAAATTCAATGCCGTTCTTGTCCATTTCGGACAGGCGCTCATCGCCCAGATCCAGAATGCGGCGCTGGAAGGTGTCCCACTGCGCCGAACCGCCGACGAATCCCCGCGAATCCTCGAGGGTTTCGAGCAGACTCCAATGTTCTTCAAACGCGATCTTGCCATTCATATTGCGTGCTCCGCTGGTTTGCCGCGATCAGGCGGCGTGAAAAAGAATGATGAATGCGTACCTTGAGAGCAACGCATGGCCGAGGGGCGAATGATATCGCGCTCGAACCGCGGGTGCATCCCGCCTAGCCCATTCTCCGACGGTCAGCGCCCGGGTTTCGGTGTGTCGCCGCCGGAATCGTCAATCTGCGCGTGAATGTCCTCTGAATGCTCCACCCGAAATTCACCCTCAATGACGGTCGGATGGGGGCTGGCGGCGGGACTGCCGATATCGCGCGGCCGGCGTCGATTTCCAGAAAGGGCGTTGCGCACGGTTGCAACGATCATCCAAAGGCCGATCAGCAGCAGTGCCAGCCACCAGGCGACAAACAGGGCCAGCAGAACCACGCCGAACAAGGCGATGGCGAGCATCGCCTTGAGCAGGCCCTGCAGGCCGCTGCTGGAATTGCGGGTCACGTGGACAAATCCTGTGGGCATATTCCGGTCAAGATGGGGCCTGTCGTCTGCAATTTCAAGCGCCTACTGCTTCGGCACGTTGTAATCGCGCAGCAGTTTTCCGAAGAATTCCCTGCGATCCCGGATCAGCGCGCCGAATTCCTCCGGCGTGCTGGTGCTGGGCTCGGTGATGAGCGATTCCAGGAATGCAACGAATTTGGGTTCACGAAACAGTTGCACCAGTTCGCGGTTCATCCGGTTCACGGCGACATCCGGTGATCCGGAGGCCGTGAGCAAGCCCCACCAGGACTGGGCGCTGGGCATGTTGTCGGCCCCCAACTCACGCAGGGTCGGCGCATCGGGCCAGGCGGCGAGGCGTTTCGATCCGTTGACGGCAAGTAGCTTGACCTTGCCGGCTTTCAGGAGCGACAGCGCGCCATACACGCCCATCCAGGTCACATCCGATTCGCCCGACGCGAGCGCGGTGAACACCTGGGGGCCGCCCTTGTAGGGAATGCCGGGGATGTTCGATTTCCAGAAATCGGCCAGCCAGCGACGCGACAGATCCGTGGAGGTGTTGGGCCCGAGTGTCGCCCAGTTGAGCACGCCGGGCTTGGCCTGTGCGTAGGTCTGGAATTCCTGGATGTTGTTGATCGGCAGCGCCGATTTGGTCAGCAGGCCTCCAAGGATGTAGTACAGGTTGGTGATGGGTCGAAAGTCCTTCGCGGCGTCATAGGGTAGCTTCGCGAAGATGTGCGGATTGATGGCCACAGCGTCGTTGTTGAGGATGCACACGGTGTGTCCATCAGGTGCTGCGCGGGCACACATCTCCGCGGCGACCACGGAGTTGGCTGCTGGCTGATTGTCGATGACCAGTGTCTGGCCCAAGCGCGGCGAGAGGTCTTCGGCGGCCTTGCGCATGATGAGATCGACCCCGGCGCCCGGTGTCTGCGGAATCAGCACGCGTATTGGCCTGACTGGGAACGCCTGTGCGAGCGCAGTTCCGGCAAGCGCGGCAGTGATTCCAAGCGTGGATAAAAATATAATATTAATCAGAGACTTATGCATTTTGTTCCTCCTGAACGTCGGCGTGAGCCGGGATCGGTTGGCGTCCCCGCATACCATCATCTCGCGTCGCGGCTTTTCTGTCAGGGCTCGCTCAATCGGCGTTGGCAAGGGAGCGTGCCTTGCCGGCAAGCGATGCGGCATCCAGCGAATCAAGATTCAGAACCGGCGCGGCCCCCAGCGTGGGATAGCTTTTCGACATGGATCGCAGGTACAGCGGGTCGTAGTGGTTCTCGAGCAGGTCCCTCACCAGGACCTCCCAGTCGCGGACGTCGATCAGCGCCATCCAGCGGTCGATGACTTCGCGAGACTGCAATTCGGTGAGCTGGCCAAGGCGTGCCTTGAGCATGGCGGGCTCCGCCAGCATGTACGGATAATCCTCGATCAGGAAGCGGACCCGCTCGGAGGTTGGGGAGGCCACATTCAGGCAGGTCGACGCGCGTATGCGCAGAAGGAGGGTGGTCGGCACCTGGATCGCGCCGATCTTGCGGCTCTCCGATTCCACCCAGACCGGGCGCGAGGCATCGAATTGGCGAAGCCGGTCGACCAGCTGGCTCTCGAACCATTTCTGGCTGGGCTGGTTCTCACCGGGCAGTGAACCCAGAACCGAACCCTTGTGCCGTGCAAGGCCCTCCAGGTCGAGCACCTGGGCGCCCTGCGCGGCAAGCGCCTCCAGCAGCCGGCTCTTGCCGCTGCCGGTGGGGCCGCAAAGGACGCGAAAGGAGAAACGCTCAGGCAGGAGGTCAAGTTGCGCCAGCACTGCGCTGCGATAGCTCTTGTAGCCGCCTTCCAGTGTCGATACCCGCCAGCCGACATCGCGAAGCACATGGGCCATCGCCCCCGAGCGCTGACCGCCGCGCCAGCAGTACACCAGCGGCCGCCACTCGCGCGGCCGGCTGGCGAAACCGGATTCGATATGGCGCGCGATGTTGCGCGCCACCAGCGCGGCGCCCAGCTTGCGTCCGTCGAAGGGTGACACCTGTTTGTAGAGCGTGCCGACGCGCGCGCGTTCCTCGTCATCGAGCACCGGATGGCTCCCGGCTCCCGGCACGTGGTCCACGGCAAATTCGCCGCCGGAACGCACGTCGATGATTTCATCGAATTCGTCAATCCGGGCGATGGTCACCACATTGTCGTGTTTCAAGGCCTGTATATCCCGGTGTGTGTTTTCATGGCACGGGCTGTGCGCCGTGCCGCATTCTAAAAGAACCCGGGCCGCGCAATCGCCGGCGCCTCCAAAATGTGCGGTGCCATGCGGTGCTGCGACAACCTCCGCACTGATTTGGTGTAAATTAAATCAACCAGAGGAGCCTTCCAATGTCCCATCCCACCCAGCAGGGCCGCTACGGCGTGCATTCCATCGACCATTTTGCCCTCGAGATTCCGGATCTCGAAAAAGGCCGGTTTTTCTTCGATAACTTCGGGCTGCGGGTCGAGCAGAAATCCGAAGGTCTGGAGTTGTTCGCCTCGGATTCGCCGCATCGCTGGGGGCGCCTGTTCAAGGGCGCGCGCAAGTGCCTGGCCTATCTCTCGCTCAATTGCTATGAAAAGGATCTGGAACCGCTGCGTGAGCAGGCCAAGGCGGCGGGTGCCGTGTTTGCGCAACCGCATGCACAGGGCAGCAAGGATGGCTTCTGGCTCCAGGATCCTGACGGTAATCTGGTTCAGATCCGGGCGGGCGAAAAGACCATGCCGGACAGCAAGCGGCCAGCAACATTCCGCAATGCGCTTGGAAACGAGCGCGCGGTGCTGGGGCGCTCATCTTACGGAAAAATCTTTCCGCGCCGTCTGTCGCACGTGCTTCTCTTTACGCCCGATGTCCCCCGGCAGGTCGCGTTCTACGAATCGGTGGTCGGCCTGCGTATGTCGGATCGAGCCCTGGACCTGATTGCGTTCACCCACGCGCGCTACGGCAGCGACCACCACATGATTGCCTTTGCCAAAAGCGAGGCGAAAGGCTGGCATCACAGTTCCTGGGACGTGCCGGGCATTGATGAAGTGGGGCAGGGTGCCGACCAGATGGAGAAAGCCGGCTTCAAGGCCGGTTGGGGCACCGGCAGACACGTGCTTGGCTCCAATTATTTCCATTACGTGCAGGACCCCTGGGGTTCGTTCGCGGAATATTCGGCGGACATCGACTACATTCCCAAGGGCGAAATATGGGACACCAACGACTGGCCACCAGAAGATTCACTGTACCTGTGGGGGCCGCAGTTGCCGGAAATTTTCCTGACCAACACGGAAGTGCCGGTGAAAAAGGCGGCCTGAACAGGTCTAACATGGCCGCCCTGAAGACAGAAAGGTCTCTCAAATGAGCAATCCCCGCATCAGCTATGTCCCCCTTGAGAGCATGACACCCGAAATGCTCATCGAGATGGAGCGCTGCGCGCGTGACGGCACGCCGCGTCCCGAGAGCAGCGCGGTGCGGGCGCATGTCCCTGACTGCTTCTGGTTTTTTGCCGACTCCTGGGACAAGGTCTTTCGCAACGGTGTGCTCGACCATCGCATCAAGGAACTGTGCAGGGTTTATGTGTCGCGTTCCGTGGTCTGCGAATTCTGCGGCAACCAGCGATCCATCAAGGGCGCAAGCCAGGGCCTGCAGGAAACCCATTACGATGATCTGATGAACTTTGAGAAATCAGTGAAATACGATGAACGCCAGAAGGCGGCGCTGTCTTACGCGGAGGCCATTGTCTGGCGCACTGAAACCGATGATGCTTTCTGGGCACGCATGCACGCCCATTTCTCCGAGCCGGAACTGGTGGAGCTGGGTTGCGCCATCGGATTGACATACGGCCAGCAGAGCTGGATACGCATGCTCAATATCGACCATCACCAGGTCATGGCCGGCACCTCGGGTTCAATGGCACCCGGGCTGGAAGATGCCGCGACGCTTGCCCAAACCAAATCCTCGGCCGATTACTGGGCCAAAAAGCAATTGGCGCGTTGAACGGAAATTTCAGCGTAATCGCTTAGCGGTGCAATCAGATTCAACAGGCGAACCCTTTGCGGGGTTGTGGAACACCCCCTTCGGGCCGGTGCGTCTGATGGCAACCGCATCGGGTGTCGCAGGCAGTTACCGGTATGGCGAAGTCGACGGACAACTCGAGGGCACGGTCAGCGGCGATACCCTGCGGTTTCGATATCGCGAGTCCGGCACCGTCGGCGAGGGATGGTTCCAGCTGGATGCGGCAGGTGAGTGTTTTGACGGCCAGTGGCGCGCGGAGTCCGCCACCGAATGGTCGGCATGGACCGGTCAACGGTTACGCGCGGAGCCCGGGGTGACGTGGCTTGTCGTGCTCGAAGCCCACTGGCAGCGTGGTCTGGCCGAAAACGATTATGCCTACGGCAACATGCTGGGCGAGGTGTTCGCCCGGTTGCCGAATGTACGTGTGCGGCAGCGCTTTTTTCATGACGCGCACAGCCTGGAGCGCTGGTGTCGCGATCTTCTTTATCTGGCTGAGCCCACCATCGTCCTGATTGCCAGCCATGGCGTCGCCGATGGATTGAGTGTTCGTGGAGAAGTCATCAACACAAGCCGTCTGCTGGAAATCCTGCGCCCGGCCGGGAACCTGAGGTTGGTTCACTTTGCGGCCTGCCTGGTCGGACAGGACTCTCAAAAAACCTTTGAAAATCAACAATTTCCAATATCCGGCTATGCGGGCAACGTGGACTGGGGTTCCAGCCTGCTGCTGGAGATGACCTACCTCGACCTCATCCTGAACCGGGGACTGCTGCCCGATGCGGCGGCGGCAGCGCTCCCCAAAGTCATTGCCTGGTCGGGGGATGAGGTCGAAGCCGATTCACCCTACGCCGCCGCGTGCTTTCGCTTTTATCCGGCGCTCCCGGTTACTGAGGCTTGATACCCGCGGCCTTGACCGCGTTGTTCCATTTGGGCCAGTCGTTCTTGATGACGCCGCCCAGTTCTTCCGGCGTGCTGACGTAGGCATCAAGCCCCAGTTTGTCCATCGCATCAATCATGGATTTGTCCTGCATGGTCTTTGCCATTTCGGCATTCATGCGGCGGGCAATCGCGGCGGGTGTGCCTTGTGGTGCGACAAAGCTGAAGAAGGTTTCGATCACATAGTTCGGCATGTTCACTTCCAGCGCAGTCGGAACGTCGGGCAGCTTTTTCATGCGTTGCGGGCTGGTCACCAGCAACGCCTTGCCCTTGCCCGAAGTGATCAGTGACCCGAGGACGGTGTAGCCGTCCACCAGCATCTGCACATCGCCCGCGAGAAAGCGTTGCACCGCATCCGCCGAGCCCTTGTAGGTGATGCCGAAGATATCCACGCCGGCCTGGTCCTTGAACATTTCCGCGAGCATGTGTGGCGGGCTGCCGGGCGTGGAGGCGCCATAGTTGAGCTTGCCCGGTTGTTTCCTGGCGAGGTCGATAAACTCCTTAAGCGAGTTGACCGGCAGGCTCGGGTGCGTGACGACGATGAACTGCGTCTTCGCGAACATGCCCACCGGGACGAAACTTTGCGGGTCATAGGGCGCGCTGGGCAGCAAGGCCTTGGCCAGGAACAGCGTGCCCACGGTGCCCAGACCCAGTGTGTAGCCATCGGGCGCGGCCTTCGCGGTGGCCTCCATGGCAATGACGCCACCCGCGCCGGGACGGTTTTCGATGACGAGGGGCTGCCCCAGGTATTCACCGAGTTTGGGAGCGATGATGCGCGCGCCAATGTCGGGAGGACCCGCTGCCGCGAATCCGATGAGGATGTGGATTGGCTTTTGCGGCCAGGCCTGCGATTGGGCGGGCACGGGAAGCATGGTGGCCGCCGAGGCAGTGAGCAGGGCGATCCATCGCAGGCGGGCCTGTATCCTCCATGTCAGGAAATGCATTGTTCGACTCCTCGTCAACGGTGAACCGGCATGTTACCGCCATCGCCGGTTTTTCAGATTCGCCGCCGTTGACCGGGGCCTGTTCCGCGACCTACACTGCCGCTATGAAAAAAGCATTCGTCACCGTCGCGGGCATCCGCACCCATTACCTGCACGCCGGCACCGGCCCCACGCTGCTGATGCTGCATGGGCAGTTGCCAGGTTCCTGCGTCGAAGTCGAGTGGGGCGGGAATGTGCAGCGGTTTGCCGATGCGGGGTTTTCCGTCTACGCGCCCGATCTTTCCGGGTTCGGCCAGACCGACAACCCCGCTGACGCCTCGGGTTATGCGTTCAAGACGCGCATCGCCCATGCGCAGGCCTTCATCGATCATTTCAACCCGGACCGTTATTCGATCTGGGGTTCGTCCATGGGCACCTACATGGGTTGCTCCATGGCGCTGGAGGATCCGCGCGTCGACAAACTCGTCATCATGCCCTCGACCATATTGCCGCCGCCGATGCTGGACCCCAACGGGCCGTCGGTGGTGCCGCTGCGTGAATCGGTGGCAACCATGGTGCAGGATCCCGAACCCAGCCTTGATCTCGCGAAGAAAGTTTTGAACCGGGTGATGAGCAACAAGGCGCTGGTCACCGATGACTTTGTGCAGCTGTTTCACAAAAACTGGTCGGGCAAGGGCGTGCTGGCCGAGCAGGGCCGCCGCGCCGTCGGCCGCGCTCCCGGGATTTACCAGCAACTGGGGCGTCTGCGCAATCGTGCGCTGCTGCTGTGGGGCGCGGATGAGGCGCTGCCGGAACGGTCGCTGTTGCTGCAGCGGGCGATTCCCGGATCCGAGTTGCACGTGCTGCAGGGCTGCGCCCACTGGCCGCAGGTGGATCGCCCCGATCGCACTTTCGAAATCGTCGAACCCTTTCTGAAATCTTAAGTCATGGACAACGCATCGAATGAGCCAGGTTATGCCGACATTCTGAGAGTGGGGCCGGGCACCATCGGGGGCCGCTACCTGCGCCGCTTCTGGCAGCCGGTGCTGATGTCATCCGATGTTGCCGCGGGCCATGTCAAGCCGCTGCGCATTCTCGGCGAGGATTTGACCTTGTATCGCGGCGAATCGGGCGAGGTGCACTTGATTGCAGGGCGCTGCCCGCATCGCGGCATCAAGCTCGCGCTGGGTTTTGTCGACGGCGATCGCCTGCAGTGCGTCTATCACGGATGGACATTTGACGGCGCGGGTCAGTGCGTGACGCAGCCCGCCGAACCGAAACCGTTCGCAGACCGCATCAGGATCACCTCTTATCCGGTGCGGGAATACCTCGGCCTGATCTTCGCGTACATGGGCGAAGGGTCCGCGCCGCCCATGCCCCGCCTTGGCGACTACGAAGACGACGCGATGTACATTCGTGAAATCACCACCGAAACCTGGCCCTGCAGTTACTTCGACCTGATCGAAAACTCCACCGACATCGTTCACACCCAGTTCCTGCACTGGCATTTCGGCAGCAAGGCGCCGGAGAAAATGGAGTGGATCGAGAGCGAGGGCGGCATGAACGGGCGCTTCGAAGGAGCCACCGGCAAGGATGATATTTACAACCGCATCTACTTCACCATGCCCAATTCCTCGGAGTTCGCGGTCATCGGGCGCACCGGCAAGGAGGGTTATTACACCTATGCCTGGCGCGTGCCCGTCGATGACAACAATGCCATCCGCTTCAACATGGGTTGCTATCCGCGCGCGGATGTGGAGGCCAATGCGGCGCCCGGAATGAGCGCATACGCTGCGTTGCGCGGTTTGAAGCAGACGAACGCGGATGCACGAAATTCATCGGACGCCGAGCGCAACGCGGAATCGGTCACCGATGTGGCAGCCGGCCTCAACGCCGGCCGCGAGGACATGCGCACTTTCCGCGAGCGCTCGGCCAAAATGAATTTCCGCTACCTCACCAACATCCAGGATTGCGCGGTGCTCACCAGCCTCGGGCCGCCGGCTGAGCGCAATTTCGCCGAGTCTTTCGGCCGCTCTGATGTGAGCATTGCGCTGATGCGCCGCATGTGGATCCGCGAACTGAAGGCTCTGGCCGAAGGGGGGCCGCTGAAGGATTGGCAACGTCCGGCATTCATGTGGAGCGATGTGACCGAGTTACACCGCAAATCGGCCGCGGCGAAAAAAAGCACGGCCTAGCGCTGCCTGGAATCTTCGCGGAGAAGAGTCTCCGCGCTATTCAGGCTGTATGCCCACCGCCTTGACGAGTTTTCCGACCTGATCGGTGCCATTGCGCATCGCAGTCGCAAGCTCTTCCGGGCTGCTCGCAATGATGCGAAGACCCTGTTTCTCGTAGGCGGCCCGCACATCGGGTGATGCCACTGTTTTCGCCACCGCCGAGTGAATACGCTCGATCAGCGGTCGCGGCAATCCGGCCGGCCCCATCAGTCCTATCCAGCTGGGGGCATCCTGATAGCTCGACAAGGTCTCATTGATGCTGGGAATGTCCCCGATCGGAGCGAATCGTGAATTGCCGAGCACCGCGAGTATGCGCAACTTGCCGGCGGAGACCTGCGGCCGCACGGCGCCAAGGCCCGAGAAATCCGTGTCGGTACGCCCGGCGACCATCTCCGTCATCATCTGCGCGGTGCCCTTGAGCGGCACATGCAGCATGTCAACACCGAATGCGACCTTGAATATTTCCCCGTTCAGGTGGGGCAGTGTGCCCACGCCACTGCTGCCGAAACTGAGCTTTCCGGGATTGCGTTTGGCAAAGGTGGCCAGATCATTCACGCTGTGGAAAGGCGACTGCGCGTTGACGGTCAGCGTGCTGACGATGCCCAGCACCAGGCTTATCGGGGCGAGGTCTTTCTGAGTGTTGATCGGCATGTTCTTGTTGAGGAACTGCACGGTCACGAGGATGCCGGAGGTGCCAAACAGCAGGGTGTGGCCATCGGGTGCCGACTTGGCAACAGCCTCCGCACCGATGATGCCGCCGGCGCCCGGCCGGTTTTCCACAATAACCGGCTGCCCCAGTTCCTCGCCAAGGCGCGGCGTCATCACGCGCGCATAGAGGTCGATGCCGCCGGGCGCATTGGGGACGATCAACCGGACCGGCTTGCTCGGATAGCCCTGGGCGACCGCCATGCCGCAAGCCAGGGGCAGCATCAGGCCTGCTGCGACGCCGGAAATTCTTCTCAATAGATGCTTCACATTTGTCCTGTCATTTATTCGGTAGGTTGTATTCCGGCGGTTTTAACGATGCGTCCCAACAGATGTGATCGACAGCAGATTCGTACGAAACGTCATGGCGCACTCCCCGATTGCAGATCGGGTGGAAGCTTATTCGTTTTTGGCGCATGCAGCGAAATGGCGGGTCGTTCACCATGGCGCAATCAGCGGTATTCGCTCGCGCCCGTTGCGGCGATAGGCCACAAAATCCTGATCGAGCGTCAGCAAGGACGCGTCCCGGTGAATCTCGCTCATCCGTACCATGCAGGCATCTGCAATGCTCATGGGGGTGTCCGAGTATTTGCGCAGCAATCGCAAAGTTGCATCACGCTCGTCCTGGAAGTCGAATCTGACTTCGAGCACGCCCCGGTCAATCAGGGCGGCAAGCGAGTCGTGTCCCTTTGGAACGGTTTGGAGAAGAAAAAAAGCCTCGGACAGTACGGCCTCGCAGGTCAACAGCGGTCCGCGCAGGGACGCAAGTTGGGTGCGGGTCCAGCCGTGGTGGCGGTCGCGCAAGCGCAGTGACGCAACCAGAGGGCCGGTATCAGCCAGTACCAGACCGGCCATAATCGCGCATCCGCGCCTTGTTCGACGCAAGGTCGGTTGGCGCCCGGTCATCCTCGATCACGAGATCCTGCATCCTGTCCCAGACCGATCCTTTGTCAGTCTTCGATCGATCCAATCGTTCCCGAACGACTTCGGAGCGGGATACCTGACGCGAGCGAGCCTCGGACTCTATATCGGCCAGGACGCGGTCATGAAGTTTGATGGAAACAGTGCGTAGCATCCGATCAGGATATTACGAATTTGCCACAATGGCAACACCGTTTCAAATTCTACAATTATCCCGGCAATGACTGGTATGAAAATGCCAGTGTTTGCGTCCCGGTTTTATCGGTCCAACTCCGGCTTTACAGCAACGGCCGCAGGCGCTTCCACACCGTGTCTTCGATCATCGGCTGCGCCTGGGCAGTCGGATGGATGTTGTCCGGCTGGAACAGGTCGCGCCGCGCGTCCATGCCCTCCAGCAGAAAGGGCACCACGCCGGTTCGCAGCTGCCTGGCCAGGTCCGTGAACATCGTTTCGAATTCCCGGGTGTAGGCCGGGCCGTAATTGGGCGGCATCTTCATGCCGGCCAGCAGCACCTTGCTGCCGGAGGCCTGTGCCGCCCGCACGATCTGCGAAAGGTTCTCCCGCATCTGCTTCACCGGCAGGCCGCGAAGCCCGTCATTGCCGCCCAACGCGATGATGGTGACGGCGGGTTTGGCCTGGGCCACGACCGCCTTGATCCGCGTGGCCCCGCCGCTGGTGGTTTCGCCGGGGATGCTCTGGTTGACAACGGTATAATCCATCTTGTTTTTGCTCAAGCGTTCCTGCAGCAACGTCACCCAGCCTTCCTTCTGGCTGATGCCATAGGCGGAGGACAGGCTGTCACCGAACACCAGGACCACGCCGGCAGCGAAGGCGTGACCGGGAAGCAAGCCAAGAAGCAGGCCGAAAATCAGGCTCCATGCAGCGAGGCCACGGGTGGCCAGGCGCGGGCAAGGGCAAAGTGTGTCTACCAGGGATTTCATGTCGCCGATCATACGTTCGCGGGGATTGTGCAAAGTCGTGCCCCTGGCCGCGCCGCCCGGCGGTACGCCAAGCGGTTCGGCTTCTTCACAGCTGGTCATTCTGCAGGATATTGATTTCGAAATCATGTCCGGAGAAGCGATTGCCATCGTCGGGGCCTCGGGTTCGGGAAAGTCCACCCTGCTGGGACTGCTGGCGGGCCTGGATGTTCCCACCTCAGGCACCGTTGAAATCGAAGGACAGGACTTCTCTTCCCTGGATGAGGACGGCCGCGCCGCGATGCGCGCGAAGCTGCTGGGGTTCGTGTTCCAGTCCTTTCAGCTGCTGCCGGCATTGAACGCGCAGGAAAACGTGATGCTGCCGCTGGAACTTGCCGGCGTCTCCGGTGCCGAACAATCCGCGGTTGCCATGCTCAAGCGCGTGGGGCTGGGTGAACGTTTGCATCACTATCCCAAGTATCTGTCCGGCGGGGAGCAGCAACGTGTCGCCCTCGCCAGGGCCTTTGTGGTGAAACCGAAGTTGCTTCTGGCCGATGAGCCCACCGGCAACCTGGATGCCGCCACCGGCTCCGCGGTGATCGACCTTCTGTTTGAAATGAACGCGGAAGCGGGAACCACGCTGGTGCTGGTTACGCACGACGAAGCGCTGGCGCATCGCTGCGGCAGGATCATCCGCCTGGCCGCGGGCAGCGTAGTGAATTGATGGGTGAACGGTTAAGGCAATCACAAGAGGAGAGGGCATGGACGCGAGCGATTTTGTAGGCACCTACAAGGGCAAGGGGCACGAGCAGGTCGATAAAAACGGCAAGGTCACGCACCTGCGCGATCCGGACAGCGAACGTCCGGCGCGCATTGTCTATACGAAGGAAGGCCTTGTGATCGTGGTCTCCACGCCGCCTGATCGCAAGCGGTTGGCCGCGAAGCACATCAACAGTGCCAGCGACGCGGATCTGGCGGAAGCCGCGCGCGGTGTCGTTGCGTACGCGGGGCGCTACGAGGTCAAAGGCGACAAGGTCTATCACCATATCGATGTGTCCTTCTTTCCCAACTGGGTGGGCGGCGCCAATGTGAGGAACTTTGAATTCAAGGGCAAGCTGCTCATTCTGACCACGCAGCCTGATGAAGACGGTGCGGTGGAGCGCATTTACTGGGAGCGCATCGACAAGGCTTGAGGCCTGATCTGCAACCCGCATGCGCAATAACTCATTGATTAACATGGCTTTTAAGATGCTCGCCCGGGATTGGCGGGCGGGTGAGTTGCGCGTGCTCGCATTGGCGCTGGTGCTGGCCGTGACCAGCGTCACCAGCGTCGGATTTTTCGCCGATCGCATCCGGCAGGCCATCCTTCGCGACGCCCATCAGCTGCTGGGCGCCGACGTGCTGCTCGATGCGGATCATCCCTGGACCGCCGCCATCCCCGACGAAATCAAGCGCCGGGGGCTGGCCTTTGCTGAGGTGATGAGTTTTGTCAGCATGGCGCGCGGCGAGTCGGCCACGCAACTCTCAGGCGTGAAGGCCGTGTCATCGGGTTATCCCCTGCGAGGGAAGATGCGTATCGCCCCTGCGCTCAATGCGCCGGACGAAACCACTGATGGTGTGCCCGAACCCGGCACCGTCTGGGTGGACGAGCGGCTGGCGTTGGCACTGGAGCGCAAGGTGGGTGAAAACCTGCAACTCGGTGACGCGAGCCTGCGCATCGGCGCCATCCTCACGCTCGAACCGGATCGCAACGGCTCTTTCTTCAACATCGCGCCGCGCCTGATGATGCGAATCGAAGATCTGCCGGCCACAGGCCTGGTGCAGAACGGCAGCCGCATCCGCTACAACCTGCTGGCCGCGGGCGACAGCGGACCGGTCAATGAATTCGAAATCTGGGTGAAGACGCGCCTTGGCCGCGGTGAAACGCTGCAAAGCCTGGAGAACGCCAGTCCCAGCGTGCGCCAGTCGATCGAGCGCGGCGAACAGTTCGTCGGCCTGACGGCGCTGCTGGCGGTGATCCTCGCCGCAGTGGCGGTGTCGCTGTCGACGCGTCGCTATACGGCACGACACCTCGATGCATTCGCGGTGATGCGCTGTTTCGGCACCCGGCAGTCGCGCCTGTTGGCATTGAGCGCCTGTGAATTTGCGATCCTCGGCGTGGTTGCGAGCGTCATCGGATGCGCGCTGGGGTTTCTCGCGCAATACGTGATTGCGGCGTTTGTCGCGCAGTTCGTCGATGCGGTGCTGCCCACGCCATCGCCGCTGCCCGCGCTGCAGGGTCTGGCGGTGGGCATGGCGCTGCTGCTGGGATTTGCGCTGCCACCCCTGTTGCAGTTGAAGAACGTGCCGGCGTTGCGGGTGTTGCGCCGTGATCTGGGCGCGCCCAATGAGGCGGCAAGCCTGGCGTGGGGACTGGGCCTTGTGGTGATCGGTGCCCTGCTCGTATGGCAGGCGGGCAGCGTCAAGCTGGGCCTCACGGTGCTGGCCGGTTTCGCGCTGTGCTTTGCAGTGTTTGGCGTTCTGGCCTATGCGAGTCTGCGGTTTGCCGGCCGATTCGGCAGCGCGGCAGGCGTCACATGGCGCTATGGCATGGCCAACCTCAGGCGTCATGCCGGCGCCAATACCGTGCAGGTGCTCGCGCTCGCCCTGGGCCTCACTGCCGTGCTGATGCTGAGCTTCACGCTGAACGACCTGATCTCCACCTGGGAGAAAAAGCTGCCGCCGGATGCGCCCAATCGCTTCCTCGTCAACGTCCAGCCCGCGCAAATCGATGATGTGCAGGCCCTGTTCCGCGAGGCCGGCATTGCCGCGCCGGCGATTTATCCGATGGTGCGCGGACGCTATGTGGCGCACAACGGGCAGCCGATCAATGTCGAGGCGATGGAAGAGCGCGAGCGGCGATCGGTTGAGCGCGAGTTCAACCTGTCGTTCATGGAGGCGCAGCAGCCCTATAACGCGGTGATCGAGGGCCGCTGGTTTTCGCCCGACGATTTGCGCACCGGCGCGTTTTCAGTCGAAGAAGGCATGGCCAAACGCCGTGAATGGAAGGTGGGCGACACGCTGACCTGGCAGGTGGCCGGACGCAATGTCACCGCGCCCATCACCAGCATCCGCCGTCTTGACTGGGATTCCATGCGGGCGAATTTCTTCGTCATTGCCACGCCGGCGCTGCTCGCGGATGCGCCGGCCAGTTTCATCTCCGCGTTCCATCTGTCCGAGGGGAGGCAGGCTTTTGCCAATTCGATCTCACAGCGTTTTCCCAATCTGACGCTGGTGGACATGAGCGCCATCCTGAAACAGGCGCAGGTCATCATCGACCGTGTGGTGCAGGCCGTGCGATTCGTTTTTCTGTTTGCGCTCGCGGCGGGTGTGCTGGTGCTGTATTCGGCGCTGCTGGCCACGCAGGATGAACGCGCCAGGGAAGCCGCACTGATGCGCGCACTGGGCGCATCGCGGTCGCAGATCCTTGCTGCACAGCGCGCGGAGTTTCTGATGCTGGGGCTTCTGGCCGGCATTCTGGCGGCCGCGAGCGCCACGGCCATAGGTTGGGCGATATCGCGCTATGTATTTGATTTTCCTTATCAAATTAATTACCTCGTGGGGCTGGCCGGTCCGCTGGCAGGGCTTGCCTGTGTGGCCTGGAATGCGCGGGCGGGCGCACGGGCCGCCCTGAATCATCCTCCCCTGCTGGTATTGCGCGAGGCCTGAACCGCGCCTCATTGAGAAAGAGATCTTGAGTACACCTTCGGAATCACTACCGCCGCGCGCACTGGGCACCGACACGCTGGTGCCTTCCCTCAACGGGGATTACCGCCGCGGCGTCAACGCACTGTGGCGCGTGCTGCGCATGGCGCTGTCGTATCGCGTTCGCTTTCCCGCGGCCGTGCTCGCGGTGATCGGCGCGGCCATCTTCCAGTTGATGATTCCGCGCTTCCTTGGCAAGGCCATCGACCAGGCCGGATCGATGCTGGCCATGGCGGGCGGCGGCGATGCCGCGGCCATTGCGATGGCGAAATCGGCGCTCATCAGCTCGGCACTGCTGGTGCTGGGCACGGCCGTCATGCGCGGCCTGTTCACGCTCTCGCACAACTACCTGGCCGAATCGATCGGGCAGAGCTTCGGGCTGCAACTGCGTCTTTCGTTTTTCGAGAAACTGCAGCGCCTGTCCTTCAGCTATCACGACCGCATCCATTCGGGCGACCTCATCACGCGGGGCATGCTCGACATCGAAGGCGTGAGGCGCTTCATCGAGACCGGCATCATGCGGCTGTTCCAGCTCGCAGTGCTGATCGGTCTGGGCGCGTGGCTGTACATGGGGCAGGACCTGATGCTGGGGTTTCTGTGCGTGAGCTTCGTGCCCTTTGCGCTGTGGCGCGGCGTGGTGTTCCGGCTGAAGGTGCGCGCCCTGTGGCGCGAGTTCCAGGAGCGCATGAGCGTGCTCACCCGCATCATGGAGGAGAACCTCGCGGGCATCCGCGTGGTCCGCGCGTTCTCCGCGCAGAAGCATGAAATGCAGAAATTCGATGACTGGCAGAAGCGCACGCTCGAGCCCGCCATCAACATGGTGCTGGTGCGCTACTTCAACACCTCGATGATGACCTTCTCCTATTACGTGGCCATGGGGCTGGTGCTGTGGTTCGGGGGCTTGCGCGTCATCGACGGCCAGATCACCGTGGGCGAACTCACGCAGTTCCTGGTGTTCATGACGGTGCTGCAGATGCCGGTGCGCCAGGTCGGCATGGTGATCAACGGCTATGCGCGCGCATCGGTCTCCGGGGTGCGCATGTTCGAAATCCTCGATCTCGAGCCGGCGATCCGCGACAAGGCAGGGGCGCCCGCGCTGAAGGTGGGCGAGGCGCAGCTCGAATTCGAGAACGTGTCCTTTTCCTACCAGGGATTCGAGAGCGAGCACACGGTGGCGGACATTTCATTCCGCGTGAAGGCCGGGCAGACCCTGGGGCTGGTCGGCCCGCCGGGCAGCGGCAAATCCACCATTGCCCACCTGATCCCGCGTTTCTACGATGTCACTTCAGGGCGCATCACCATCGACGGACAGGACATCCGCGAGGTGACCCTGGATTCGCTGCGCGAGCAGGTGGGTGTGGTGCAACAGGACACGTTCCTGTTCAAGACCGAAGTGCGCGAGAACGTCTCTTATGGCGAACCCGGCGCGGAGGATGACCGCGTGGTTGAAGCCGCGGACACCGCGCAGTTGCACGATTACGTCGCCGGCCTGCCCGAGGGCTACGACACGCTGGTTGGCGAGCGCGGCCTGTCGCTCTCCGGCGGCCAGCGCCAACGGCTGTCGATTGCGAGGAGCGTGCTC
>CAIUKQ010000101.1 GCA_903899705.1 uncultured beta proteobacterium | reverse complement strand
TCTTGCCAATTCCCTCGTCCTCATCTCGCGTCTCCTGGTTCAGCGCCTCTGCGCCACACAGCCAGTTTCCGCCTCCACAGGCTCGCCAGATGAGCCACCAACATTAATCGCTATAAGAGCCTTTATTAATGGCTTTTGGAATTCGCCGAACATTTCGTGCAATGGCTGCTTGCGTTTGCAGAATCTGATATTGATGTTATCCGCCGGTTTCCGGGCACACAAGCGCGAAACCTTTTTATTGACGAACTTGTTCACGTTTGTCTATCCAGAATGATGCCGCTTTCGTAATCTTTTGTAAAGCTTTAGGAAAATACGCTAAATTTCTGAACAATATGACTTAAATCGCATTTTTTAGACACCGCATTGCCCCCCTGCGACGATGGCCTAGCGGACGGAGGCGGTACCGCGAGGTGGAGGGTTTTCCTCGGATGGCGCCTTGAACAGTCGTACGGTTTTGATCGTGCGGTCCTGTGTCTGGACGATTTCCATCGCCGTGTTCGCGATCTTTACCCATACGCCCGCCTCTGGGATTTCCTGCAGATACTCCAGGATCAGGCCGTTGAGGGTTTTTGGCCCGTCCAAAGGCAGGCTAAGCGACAGTTTTCTGTTGAGTTCGCGAAGACTGGTGCCTCCTTCGACCAGGATACTGCCGTCCTCGCCCCAGGAAAATATCCCGGTCCCCGAGGGCGCGGAGGTTGTGAACTCGCCCACGAATTCCTCGATGATGTCTTCCATGGTCACGAGTCCAAGCAGTTCGCCGTACTCATCAACCACAAGCGCAATACGTTGCCGCGCTTCCTGAAAAAATTGCAGCTGCTCGAAGACCGGGGTGCCCGCAGGCACGAAATAGGGTTTGGCGAGCAGGCCTTCCAGGCCCTGCCGATCGAGTTCGCCGTTCTGGACAAGGTGCAGCACGTGGCGCAGGTGCAGCACTCCGATCACCTTGCCGGGTTCGCCCAGATACACAGGCAACCGGGTGTGGTAGCTCGTGGCCAATTGGCCCGCGATGGACTCGATCGGCGCTTCTATGTCAATGGATTCGATGCGCGCGCGCGGCGTCATGACATCCTCGACGGTGATGGATTCCAGATCGAACAGGTTCATCAGGATGCTTTGGTGCTTTTTGGGAATGATCTGGCTGGATTCAAGCACCAGATGCCGCAACTCCTCCACGGTGAGGCGCTGCGAATTTTCGCCGGGGAGCGGCCGCAGGCGCGTGATGAAAAGCAATGCGTAGACGAACAGATTCACAAACCACACAACGGGGGTGAGCAGCCGCAGCAGCGGCTTCAGCACAAAGGCGGCGGGCAGGGCGATTCGCTCCGAATTGGCCGCGGCGACCACCTTCGGAGAAATTTCGGAGAACACCAGGATCAGGAAGGTGACGGCGAGGGTGCCAAGTCCCAGCGCGATCTTGTCCTGGCCGAACAGGGATACGGTGATCACCGAGACCAGCACGGCAGCGGCTGCGTTCAGCAGGTTGTTCATGAGCAGGATCACGCCCAGCAGCCTGTCTGTGTGGGCGAGCAGTTCTGCGGCGATGATGGCGCCGCGGTTTCCCATCCGCACCATCGCGCGCAATCGGTACCGGTTGAGCGCCATCATGCTGGTCTCCGCCATGGAGAAAAAGCAGGAAAACAGGAGCAGTACGGCCAGCAGGCCGAAATGCCACCCTAGGGGGATGTCCTCCAAAGCGATGCGTCGATCAGGAATGATGAGGAAGAAGTATAGCCTGCCCTAATCTCAGGCATCGCGCATTGACGCGGGAATCCGCCAGCGATCGGATGCGGAATTCAAACCGACCCGGCCGGTCCGGGTTTCAGCTCAGGGGCCGTTGCAAAATCACTTCCAGCACGAAGCGGCTGCCGATATAAGCGAGAAGCAGGCTGGCGAATCCGCTCAGCGTCCACCGTAATGCCTGCCTGCCCCGCCATCCGTAAAGGTAGCGCCCGCAGAGCAGGGCCGCGAAAATCAGCCAGGAAATCACAGCGAACAACGTCTTGTGGTTGAACTTCATTGCCTGGCCGAAAAGCGTTTCGGAATAGACCGCCCCGCTTGCCAGGGTCAGGGTCAGCAGGGCAAATCCCAGGGCAATGAGCCGGAAAAGCATCGAT
>CAIUKQ010000100.1 GCA_903899705.1 uncultured beta proteobacterium | reverse complement strand
GATCGGGCCCCTTGTCATATCTGCATCCCATCCCGCCTCTGGCCTGCTTTTACTCCGCCACGCTGGCCTGGAATCTCTCCGCCGTTGACAGTAAGGCCAAGTCCCCTTTTGAACTCCATTTCATTGACTTTCTTAATGTCATCTGATGCTCAAAGTTCCGCCATCAACGCAATCAAATGATCCTGGATTCACTGGCTGATCGCGCGGCAAAGAGCGTGAGTGTCCTCGTGCCGGCAATGATGCCGCTCAGTTTTGGAGGACACGATGACCAGTTATTTGATCAACGGTGACCGAGTGATAGCCCACACCATTGCGCCGGTGAAGACGCCACATGGTTCACACCTGATCCACTCGGAGCGCGAGATTGAATCAAGCGATCTAACAGCTTCCCAGCTTGCTGCTATATGGAACACACTTCCGGAAGTTACGCCGATTGTTCGTTTCAAAGACCGCAAGACCGCCGCCCGACGACTCTGGGCCGCCTTCCAAAAAATAGCTCCCTCGTCAGCAAAGCCATCGGTGCAGCGCGAGAAGGACCGAGCTGGCACTAAACAGAACCAAGTCATCGCCCTGCTGCACCAGCAGTCCGGGGCAACCATCGACGATCTCGTTGAGGCCACTAAATGGCAGCCGCACACGGTGCGTGGCATGATCGCCGGGACACTCAAGAAGAAGTTCGGCCTTGATGTGATCTCAGAGAGGACAGAACGAGGACGCGTCTATCGCATCAATGAAGAGGCATCGAAGCGGGCCGCTTAATGCGACACGTCGAAGAGCTTGGCGAAGAGTTAAAGACCCTGATGGACCTTAGCCGAGAGGATCTAATTATCCGATGGGTGGCGCTCTACGGTGGGGCGCCACCTCTTCGCACCTCCCGAAGCCTTCTTATTCGAGCAGTGGCTTTTAAGATCCAGGAACAGGTCTACGGCGGGCTAAGTGAGTCAGCCCGGCGAAAGCTAGCTGACAAGAATCCGGCAGCCACAATGCTGGCACCCCCCGAGGCCCGCCCCGGCACGGTGCTGCTGCGGGAATGGCACGGTGTTACCCATCAGGTAACCGTAGCTGAGAACGGGGTCATCTATAGAGGTAAGCACCACCGATCCCTGTCAGAGGTCGCCCGGCTGATTACCGGCAGCCGGTGGTCGGGGCCTACCTTCTTTGGCCTTAAGGCCAAGGGCTCGAGGCTACGCAATGACGCGGCCTAACCCACCCATTAGGCGATGCGCCGTCTATACCCGTAAATCCTCTGACGAAGGTCTAGAGCAAGAGTTCAACTCCCTCCACGCCCAACGGGAAGCCTGCGAGGCCTATATCCGAAGTCAGAAGGGGGAAGGCTGGAGACTGATCGAGACCATCTACGACGATGGAGGGTTATCAGGCGGGACTATGAAGCGCCCTGCCCTGCAGCAGCTCCTGGAGGATATCGGCCAAGGCCGGGTCGATACCGTCATTGTCTATAAGGTCGATCGGCTGACCCGGTCTTTGATAGACTTCGCCAAGATCGTCGAGTTGTTCGACAAGCATGGGGTCACGTTTGTCGCCATTACCCAGCAGTTCAACACCACAACCTCCATGGGGAGGCTTACCCTCAACATCCTGCTCTCATTTGCCCAGTTCGAACGCGAGGTCACCGGGGAGCGTATCCGGGACAAGATCGCCGCCTCCAAGAAGAAGGGCATGTGGATGGGGGGCGTCACGCCGCTTGGCTACGAGGTCAAAGACCACAAGCTGATCGTAAAGCCGGACGAGGTGAAGACTGTCCGCCTTATCTACCAGCGATACCTTGAACTGGGGTCTGTCAGACTCCTCAAGGAGGAACTTGACCGGCAGGGCCTTCGCTCAAAAGTGAGGGTCTACGAGGATGGCACCCAAGCCGGGGGATACGCTTTCTCCCGTGGCACCCTCTATACCCTGCTCAGCAACCCGGTTTACGTCGGAAAGATCAAACACAAGGATCTCAGGCACCCTGGATTGCAGGAGCCGATCCTGGACCGCGATCTGTGGGATGCCGTCCAACTACAACTTCGCAACCAACGATCAAAGCACCGCAAGCACCAAACAAAGGTCGCAAGCAGCCCTCTGCTTGGAAAGATCTTCGACGACGCCGGGGGAAAGCTCACCCCCAGCCACGCCCTGAAGGATGGGCGACGGTATCGCTATTACATCTCAAACAATTTGGTCACTGGCACCGCCGAAAAGCCGGGCTGGCGATTACCCGCGGCACAGATCGAGAAGATCGTCGCCACCGAAGCCGCCACCATGCTAGCCGATCATGCAGCCATCGGCACGGCGCTGGAGAAGGCGGGTCTCCCTACCGATCAAATATCGGCCGCGTTCAATGCTGCCGATGGCTATCGTAAACAACTGAGCTCAGAGGCCGAACGCGATCAGGCACTCACAACACTGATCAATCGAGTGGAACTCAGACCCGACATTCTTCGACTCGCGATCGCTTTACAGACTCTTGCCGGTATCGACGAAAACTTGACACGGGACATACCGCTCAAGATCAAGCGACGTGGTGTGGAGATGCGGCTCGTCATCACGAGCAATCGTCCTCCAGCTGCTAAGGCAGATCCAACACTGCTCAAGGAGATCATCCGGGCGCATCGTTGCTTCAATGCATTGCTGGCCGGCACAGCATCGATTGCTGAACTTGCCAAAAGCGAAGGTGTTGATGATCGCTACGTCAGCTGCGTGCTGCCCTTGGCATTCCTGGCACCCGACATTGTAGAGGCGATCGTCAACGGCACTCAGCCAGCGAATCTCACCGCAACGAAACTTGTGAGGAAGGTCGACCTCGCAATCGACTGGAAGACCCAGAAGCACCAACTTGGGTTCCAATAAGACCAACTCGTCGGCAAAATAGCCCGGCGACCACTCTTCCAAACCGGAGCACGCAAAAGCCCGACAGAGAGAAACGGGTCAGCTGACCCCAGTTCGGCCCAGTTCAGGATTCTCCGGTGTGGCTAAGGTCAGCGAAAGGCCCCGGTGTGCGGGCTTTCAGCGAGGTCAGGAAGAGAAACCGCGAACACGGAGATTGGTTGGCTGGGGCGCCAGGATTCGAACCTGGGAATGGCGGAATCAAAATCCGCTGCCTTACCACTTGGCTACGCCCCAATCGTCGCGGGGGCGTAACCTAGCCCCGCCCCCACCCGAACTGCAACCGTGGCACTTTTCCTTGCCGGACTCAGGAAATGCTATAGAAAAAGAAAACAATGCGGGAAGGAGCGCCTTTGGCCGCGGAAAAAGAGCCTGACGATAAAGCAATGAATGCCGATCCGTGGATTATCGACGGCATGTTGCCCATAGCCGTCGCCCATGCCGAGGCGGCCGCGAAGGCAGCAGACATGACGCTTGGCGAGTGGCTGTCCCGCCTCATTGCCGATCAAACCCCTACTGTGGAAACGTCGGAATCGATAGCTGCATCAGGGGAGGCATCCGATCTCCCCAAGTCGAAATGATGAGAACAGCAGCGATGCTACCTTTGGCCTTGAGCGACCTATGTTCTTGTTATGTTCACGAAAAGGTGGGTCTTTTTGCCAGAGCGCGTCCTTTACGAAAAAAAAATGACCAATCATTATTTGATTCAACTACTTGTGATTCATTACGCAGGCCATCGATATGCCACACTCTGGCCCTGAATGGCTGTTGGGATAATGGTTCGCAAGAATACAAATCGTTGATTTGTGATATGCGGTCCCGCATAGAGGCCCACACGACCTATCGAATGATGCCCTGCAGCCGCCAATTTCCCAGCCTTAGTTGCGGACATTGGGACCGGACAGAATTGAACTGATGGCTTACGCACCCTGGACAGTAAAAGGCGTCGACCCTGAAGCGCGCGAAGCGGCAAAGCTTGCCGCGCGCCGTTCCGGATTGCCGCTCGGGGTGTGGTTGAGTCAGACAATCCGCGGCGCGGCCACCGCTCAATTCAAGGGTCAAACCGGCCCAGTCTATCAAGCTCCATCGCCAACGGGCTCATTTGGCCCCCCCTCCGCCGACCCGGCAACACAGGGTATGCCTTCGAGCAATCAGCCCCCCTCGCCAACTCTTGAGGCGTTGCTTGAGAGCTTTAATCGTTTGGCTCAACGTATCGAAAAGACTGAGGCCCGTACGGCCGAAGCGATCGCACCAATCGCCCAAAAAGTTAATGAGCTCAGCGAAAAACTCGAAAAAACCACTGCGGAAAAATCGGTCACGTCCGATCCTCTGGAGCGCGCCATGATGCGCATCACCGAACGCCTTGATCAGATCGAAACCGGACGCCCATCCGGCGGCGGTGGTCCAACGGCCGTGCAAGGACGGGCCGTTCCCAGTTCCCGCCGGCAGCAGAAGGGTTTCTTCGCGCGCCTCTTTTCCGACTAAAATTCCCCGCTACCCGACTCGCCTGAGCGAGGGCATTCGATTAGAGTTTTCCTGCCAACAATTTTGGCGGCATTTGAGACCCACATGAATTGCAATGTTTTCGGGGTTGAGTCTGCCCTTCGGCATCGCGCTGAAGCAGCCGCACGGCGCGCCGATCTTCCGCTTGGCATATGGGTCTCCGAAGCCATTCTATCGTCTGTTATGACGCCGTCG
>CAIUKQ010000099.1 GCA_903899705.1 uncultured beta proteobacterium | reverse complement strand
TTGCCTTACGTCTTTGCAGCACTAATCCCGCCGCTACGCCTGCCATCATGCTGGTGGTTCCCCCCAATCCAGCGGAGATGGCCCCATGCATCCCGGCAACCCAGCCGGCAATCGCCACGATGATCAGGGTCGCCAACGCCTGCCACCAGAACACGGTAATCAGCGCCTTGCTTTGCAGCCCTAACATCCTGTTTCGCTATCGTGCGGCGGAAAAAAAGAAAAGAGTGCTTGCACAAGGGCGTCGATTCTATTCGTTTTGACACATGGGAGTCAATCTTTGCCGCACTGCGACAAAAACTCAGTGGTGATAACTATTCTCGATTTGTTTCAAGAGCTTCGTTGCGCTCTCGGGGGCATCCAGGACGCCCAAAGCGGCAACACACAGTGACTCAATACTCGCCTTGTCCTGGCATGGTTCGAGGACGGCGAAAAATTTCGTACGCAACTGCGCTTCATCGAAAGAACGTGCCGGATCACCCGGAATGTCGGTGATAAGGCGCTCTCCACCCCCGGCTTTGGCCTTGATCATGATCCGCGCAGGCCAGGAGCGCGGGAAATGCGACATCAGCGACTCGTCTGCTTCCACCGTGATACGTGATAGCAGGCTCGCATGCTCGGGCGGCGTGGGCGAGGGCGCATAGTCGAGCAGAACCATTTTTTCCGGTGCCATCGCCGCCAGCACTAGTTGATACGGAAGGCTGGTCATGTGTGAGCTTCGGTCCCCGGGAACCACCCCATGGTTCACCATGGCCAGATAGGCCGGCGGCACTGCAACCTTGATCGATTCGATTTTGCGAGGATCCAGACCCTCCTTCATCATTTCCCTCAATCCCTGCACCGCAGCCATGGTCTGGCGCGCGGCACACCAGGGCTTGAACCCCACCTCGAGAATGGCACGAGACTTCGCCATGCCCCCGAGCAGGCGATCTCCCTCGATCTTGATGCCATACACCGAGTGAAATGGTTTATCGAGGAGAGCCAGGTCCGCAGTGAATCCTTGCCTGGCGGCCATCGCTGCCATCACTCCGTTCTTTGCTGCGGCACCCAGCAACAGCCACCGCGCCATTTTCCCGCCCTGTTGTCCCACATTGGGGGAAGCGGTCACAAGCGCAAGGCCGAGCGCGTGGGCACAGCGACTGGCATCCAGGCCCATCAGGCTCGCCGCAACTGCGGCGACACCGAATGGCGCATTGAAATAGGTAGGCCAGATCCCGCGATACAGTATCGAGGCGCCGCCCATTTCTTCGCCAAGTCGGACCATCGCGTCATAGCCGGAGAGAATCGCCGCTTCAAGCGCGCCGCGATTCGCGTTACCCAGCGCGGCACTCAGCGTCAGAGCGGCCGGAACAATCAAGGAGCCGGGCGTGGTGCCCGCAGCAAGGTGAATGTCGTCAATTTCGCTCAAGCGAGTCAGTGCGCACACCAGCATCACCCGGCTCATCAGCCCTTCGCCCATCGGTCCCGCGTCTCCCATTGCGGCGGCAGACAGCAGCTCTTGACCTTCGTGGGTACGGGCGCCTGCGACCCAGGCCGCGACCGTATCTGCGGTGTGCAGGCGCGCAAGCTCGTGTTCTGCGCCAGACGTTTCAGGAGTAGGGCGCGCTGCGATCCGGGCGCCAAGTTGTTCGAGTGTGTTCATGTCCTGTTTCTTGAATGATTGTAGGTGCAAGCTGATTTGGGATTCTCGGTCAGTGCCGCCAGAATCCCGGCGTAAAGACCACGAGCAAGGTCATGAGTTCCAGACGACCCAGAAGCATGGCGATGGTACACAACCAGGTTTGAAAATCCGTCAGTACCGCATAGGTGCTTGCCGGACCCACCTGCGCGAGCCCCGGCCCCGTATTGTTGATACAGGCAATGATCGCCGACGCGGACGCAATCAGGTCAAGGCCCGTGGCAGTCAGCACCATGGTCAGAAGAATGACGGTTCCCCCGTAGACCAGCATGAAGGCCAGCACCGCGAACACGATGTTGTTTTCGACCATGCTACCCGCGAGTTTCACTGGTATGTAAGCCCGCGGATGCACGATGCGCCGCAATTCGCGCAACGCCTGCTTGACCATGAGCACGGCGCGAACCATCTTGATTCCGCCGCCGGTGGAACCCGAACAGGTGCAAAAGCAACACAGGAACAACATCCACACCGGCGCAAATATCGGCCAAAGACTGTAATCGGTGTTCGTAAATCCGGTCGTGGTTGCAATCGAAGCCACATTGAAGCCCGCAAAGCGAAGCGCTGTCCAGATATTGTCGTACACGCGATTTCCGAATAGAAACCAGGCAACCCCGAGACAGGAACCCAGCACCACCAGCAAGAACACCCACGCCTCCGGATCGGCCCTGTAGGGCTGGAATTCGCGCCTTCGAAATGCGAGGAAATGGGTTCCGAAATTCATGCCCGATAGCAGCATGAAAAATATGGTCACCATCTCGATCGCCGGTGAATTCCAGAACGCATAGCTTGCGTCATGCGCCGTGAACCCGCCAAGTCCCACGGTGGAAAAAGCCTGCACGGTTGCATCAAACCAGGTCATTCCCGCAACCTTCAGGGAAACCAGACAAGCCGCGGTAATCAACGCGTACACGCTCCAGAGACCCTTGGCTGTTTCGGCGATTCTTGGTGTCAGCTTGGCGTCCTTCATCGGCCCGGGCGTTTCAGCCTTGAAAATCTGGCTGCCACCCACGCCAAGCAGCGGAAGTATCGCGACTGCCATGACAACGACACCCATACCGCCGATCCAGACGAGAAACATCCGCCAGAAATTAATGGATACCGGAAGCGCATCCAGCCCCGACAGCACCGTGGCACCCGTGGTCGTGATTCCCGATACGGCCTCGAAATAGGCATCGGTAAAACTCACGCCGGGCAGGTAAAACATCAGGGGCAGGGTCGCGAAGGCCGGCAACACTGTCCATACGAGGGCCACAAGAAGAAATCCGTCGCGCGGCCGAAGCTCTTTGCCGCTGTGGCGGGTGAGAACCCAGAGCAGGAATCCGGAGGCGAGCGTAATGGCCATCGCCTGCCCGCAGCCACGCAAGGCACCATCGTCGGCAATAAAAGCCATTGCGACGGACAACATCATCGCAGCCGCGAAAATCATCATCACGGCGCCCAGAACATTCAACACGGGAATGACGCGAACCATCCGCGAATTACCAGGGACCGGTCATAGGAAGCCGACACCGACCTGGAAGAGTTTCTCGACGCTGCCAAGGAGATTCTTGCTCGTTACAAAGACAATGACATGATCTCCGGACTTCACCACGGTGTCGTGATGCGCCATGATGACCTGATCTCCGCGCACCACGGCAGCAATGGTTGAACCTTTGGGAAGCTCTATCTCCTCGATGCGACGGCCCACTAGCTTGCAGGAACCGGCATCTCCATGGACAACCGCCTCCAGTGCTTCCGCCGCGCCGCGCCGCAATGAATGCACCTGGGTCACATCGCCGCGGCGAACATGCGCAAGCAGCGATCCTATGGTGGTCTGGGCGGGAGAGATCGCGATGTCAATCTGGCCGGCCTGCAACAGATCGACGTAGGAACGCCTGTTGATGAGCGATATGACGCGGCGGGCGCCGAACCGTTTGGCGAGCAGGCAACTCATGATGTTGTTTTCGTCGTCATTGGTGACCGCGACAAAAACATCCATCTCGCCAATGTTCTCGCTCTCAAGGAGCAGCTCGTCAGTCACATCCCCCTGAAGCACCAGCGCCTTGTTGAGCACGCCGGACAGAACCTCACAACGACGCTTGTTGTGTTCGACGATTTTCACCAGGTAATCATTTTCAAGGGCCTTGGCCAAGCGGAGCCCGATATTGCCGCCACCGGCGATCATCACGCGGCGCACCGGTTTGTCCATGCGGCGCAGCTCGCGCATCACCTGGCGGATTTCGTGTGTGGCGGACATGCAGAAGACCTCATCACCCGCCTCGATGACGGTATCTCCCTCCGGCACGATGGGGCGGTCGCCACGGAAGATGGCAGCGACCCGCGCGTCAACGTTGGGCAAATGCTGTTTGAGATCGCGCAACGGGTGCCCGACCAAAGGGCCGCCCTGAAAAGACCGGACCGCCACCAGGCTTACTTTTCCATCAGCAAATTCAAGCACTTGCAGCGCCTCTGGAAACTTCACCAACTTGACTATGTAGTCGGTAAGGATCTGCTCGGGGCAAATCACCAGATCCACCGCAAAGGTTTCAGGTCTGAAGATGCGCTCGTTGTCGAGAAAGTCGGTGGCGCGAATGCGCGCGATACGCGTCGGAACATTGAACAGGGAATGAGCAAGCTTGCAGGCGACAAGATTGGTTTCGTCGCTTTGCGTCACGGCAATCAGCATGTCCGCATCATCAATACCGGCCTGCACCAACACCGACGGATGGGCGGCATTGCCGACGACGGTACGAAGATCCAGGCGATCCTGCATATCACGCAATCTCTGTCCGTCAGTATCCACCACGGTAATGTCGTTCTGTTCGGACACCAGCCCCTCGGCCACCGATGATCCCACCTGCCCGGCACCGAGAATCACGATCTTCAATTCATTTTTCCTTTGCCGGCATCGACACAGCAATTTTGAACCGTGGCAGTCCGCCCGAGGCATTCTGGAACATCGCTGGCAGCCCGCATTTTAGGCGTTGCAACCCTCCACTCCAAAGACGGGACCCCGGTCATTCCTGCGATCCCTCGTCTTTGCGACCGGCCTGAATGCCAATCTGCTTGAGCTTGCGGTAAAGGTGCGTACGTTCGAGCCCGCTTTTTTCCGCAACTCTGGCGATGTTGTTGTTTTCCAACGCCAGATGATGTTCAAAATAGATGCGCTCAAAAGCTTCGCGCGCTTCGCGCAGCGGCTGGTCCATTGAAATGCCCGGGCTGTTTGCCGTCGGCCGACTCTCCCGCAGCACGCGCTCGGCGTCGGCTGCGGCAATCTCCTCCTCGAGGCAGGACAGGGCAAGGCTTCGCACCGCTGTCTGCAGGGCGTCCAGGTTTCCCGGCCAATGATATTGGCGAAGGATATTGAGGGCCGAAGTGGCAAATCGCCTTTGCGGACAGTAACGCGTCTCCACCAGCTGACGCAGCATTTGAGTGGCGATTTCGGGAATGTCCTCCGCGTAGTCACGCAAGGCCGGCAAACCCACGGTGACTTCCGACAGGCGGGATATCAAAACCGGGTCAAAGCCGTGCTCCTGTTCAAGAATTCTTGGCTCAACAGAGGTGAAGGAAACGGGGCGAACCCTGCTTCTGTCCACGCGCCCCAGCAGGAACGATAGGTGGCGCTGCTGATTCGGCGTCAGGTGCGCAAGTTCCTCAACGAACAGGACCGCGCCTGATGCCTGAGTCAATGCATCGCGCGCCGTGTCGGACAGCGCTTCTGCCGCCACCAGCCATTGGGCGCCCGCCTGCTGGAGGACTCTGGCAAATGGCTCCGGAAAGGTGCCGCGCTCGCCTCGGAACAACAACGGCGCGGTGGATGAGGCCAATTGCGCCAGGCGTTTTCTCAGGTCCGCGAGAATCGGCGATTTGCCGAAGCTTACAAGTGAAAGCGGCATCGAAACGCGAACATCCTGCGCTCGCAGGGCCTTTTTAACCGTAACAAGTAGCTTTTGAAGCGCTATCGGCTTTTCGAGAAAATCCTGTGCTCCGATGCGTGTCGCCTCGACCGCCGTTTCGATCGTGCCATGTCCGGACATCATTACCACCGGCATGGTCAATTCCCCGTTGGAGGCCCATTCCTTGAGCAGGGTAATGCCGTCCGTATCCGGCATCCAGATGTCCAGAAGCACCAGATCGGGTCGATTTCGCGAGCGCAATTCCCGGGCCTGCCGTGCGTCCTCCGCGAGCTGGACGTCATGGCCCTCGTCGGAAAGGATTTCCGAGAGCAGCTCACGGATTCCAATTTCATCATCGACCACCAGGATTTGCGCCATTGAATTCGCTTCTATGCAGGCTGCCCGAGGGGCAGGTTGATTCGTACCACGGTCCCGCGGGGCATATTGCTCTCGACCAGGATTCGTCCAGAATGCTCTTCAACAATTTTTTTGACGATCGCCAGTCCGAGACCCGTGCCTTTTGCCTTTGTAGTGACATAGGGTTCAAACACGCGTTTCTGTATTGCCTCCGGAATGCCGGGGCCGTTATCCGAGATGGTCAGGACCGCTTCATCCAGGTTTCGGCCGGTAGACACGTCGATCCGCGGTTTCTCGGCCCCGGCAAGGGCATCCTGGGCGTTTTGCAGCAGATTGTGGATGACCTGCCGGAGCTGATTGCGGTCACCCATAACCGGTGGCAGGCCCGGTTCCAGATGTACGTCCATTTTTATGATGGACTGTTCATAGAGCGCCAGCACATCAACCACCAGGGTGTTGAGCTCGACGGGTTCAAGCTTCGGATTGGGCAACCGGGCATATTCCCGGAATTCATCGACCATGCTTTTCAATGCGGCAACCTGAGTGACGATGGTGCGCGTCGAACGCGCCAGAATCTGGGCATCTTCCGGTGTCAGCCGCGGCGATAGCTTGGCCTCCAGCCTTTCCGCGGACAACTGTATGGGAGTCAACGGATTCTTGATTTCATGGGCCACCCGCCTCGCAACTTCCGCCCAGGCGGTGGCACGCTGCGCCGCGATCAGTTGCGTAATTTCATCGAATACGACGATGAAGCCACCAGCTGGCAGCACCGATCCGCGCATCAGAAGGGTCGCAGTATGCTTTTCCAGATCGAATTCACGCTGCCAGCCGGCATTGCCGTGTTCCGCAAACTCTTCGCGCATAGCGGTGCCGAAATCGAATAATCCCGTCCAGGAGGCGCAGGTCCGGCCCAGCAGTTCGGCGGTATCCGCGCGCAATATCACGCCGGCGCTGGGATTGGCAATCCTCAGTGTGAAATCCCGGTCAAATACCATCACTCCTGCAGACAGGTTTGCCAGCACGCTGGAAAGGTGTGCGTTGGCAAGCTCAAGTTCAGAACGGTGGATTTCAGCCGCCTTGCGCGCATCATCCAGTTGTTCGGTCATGCTGTTGAAAGAGTGCGTCAGCAGGCCCATTTCATCCTGGCTCGTAACCGGCGCACGCCGGGAAAAATCCCCGCTGGCCACTGCATGCGTGCTTTCCGCCAGCACCTCCAAGGGGCGCGCCAGGCGCCGCGAAAGGAGAAACGCTAGCGTGATCGCCGACAGCAGGGCAAGCAGTAGCACCAGTGTCAATGCCAGCAGATAGATATCGGTCAGGCCGGCGCGAGAAAGGGAAAGCTCGCGGTAGGCGTTGAACGCAGTCCGTACGTTTTCGCCCGCCTCAATGAGATTGGGGGGCACCGGCTGCGTCAACTGCAGAAAGAGTTTTGGCGCCTCGCCAGGAATCGTCAGGACGGGCAGAATGACACGCATTAGCAGCCCGTTTCCGCTGGCCTCGGTGGCCGCGTATTGCAGGTTCTTGCGGGCCTGGGCAAGCAACTCCTCCGATGGAGGAACCGGCTGGCGTCCGGATTTCCGGTCACCAGCGCCAGTGATGAATTTTCCGTCGGCCGATACCAGAACGGCCTCGTCGGCACCCACCTGGTCGCGCAAACGTCGCAAAACAGCACCATGGTGTTCCTGTGGAATTTCGGCCAGATCCGCTCCCATGAGCGCGGCCTTGACCTTGAGGTCGGACAACATCGAATCGAGCAATGCACTGCCCAGTTTCAGTCCTCCTTCGAGCGCACGATCGACACGCACATCAAACCACGATTCAATGCTTTTCCCGAGAAACTGGACCGACACGGTATAGACCAGCGCTCCGGGGAGCACGGCTACGATTGCGAACATCACCAGCACTCGAAAAGTCAGCAAAGAGCCGAACACCTTGCGGCGCCGCTGTCCGGCAAGCACGGCGAGCTGAAAGACCAGCATCAGCGCCAGTCCTATCGCCATCGCGGAATTGAGTCCGATCAGCAGCGGATAGTATTGGCTGAACAATGCCGCATTCGCGCTCGCGGCCGCCAGCATGCCAAGCAGAACGCCCCCCAGAACGATGCTGCCGATCAACACATATTTCATCGGGGCGGACGCTCCGCGTCGGTCACAAACGAAATCCGCTTCCAGGACGAAGTGAGGTTCAAATCCCTGTCGGTCAGCGCGGAGATCTGGAATGGCCGCGGCAACTGGGTTGTATCAAGGCGAATTCTTAATGACGCGACAAAGGCGGTTTCAGGCGGCAGCCTGTCGCGATCCATCACCAGCCACGAACGAAGCCGCGACAGGTTGCTCATGGCATCTGCAAAGGAGGAGAAGTTTCGCTGCAATGATCCCGTGGACAAGCGGTATTGGCGCAGCAGGGGGTTATAGGAAAATCTGACATCGATCCGGGCGTTCGCTGTTTTCTCGTCGAGCCAGTACCAGCGCGGTCGGACCAACTCGAATTCAATCGCAAAAAACAGGGCTACTCCGTTATTGAGCGCCTCTTCAAGCCGGGACGTGAGCTCTATCTCGAAATTCGCATCGACGACATGCCCTTCTTCGGTAGCCTCGATCCGGAACTGGCTGACCTGTATCGATTCCGCGCGGGCCGGCGAAAGGATTGCCAGAAACAGAAGCGCCACCAGCACTATTCGCCGCAAGAATTTCATGCTTTCTTGTGGAGCAGCGCGTAGTAAAAGCCGTCGCTGTCGCCATCGGGGAGTATCTGTCCGGTCTCAAGACCTTTCAGGGGCATCACTTCTGCGTCATGGTGGCGATCCAGGAAAGCGCGGATTTGCATGGAGTTTTCGGTGGGAAATACCGAGCAAGTCGTATACAGCAATTTACCATCGCGCCGAAGCAACGGCCAAAGCGCTTCCAGCATATTTGCCTGGGTGCGGGCAAACGACGCCAGATCGGACTCCCGGCGCAGCCAACGGATGTCGGGATGCCGGCGCACAACGCCTGAGGCACTGCACGGCGCGTCAAGGAGGATCCGGTCAAACTGAAGCCCTGCGGCAACCAGTTCGACCGGTCGCAGGCTGTCGCCCTTGCGCACATCGGCTTTCAGGCCGAGACGGCCGAGATTTTCCTTGATGCGTGCGACCCTCTCGCCGGAGATATCCAGCGCAATCAGTGAACAATCGGCAAGCTCAAGGATGTGGCCAGTTTTCCCGCCCGGCGCCGCACAGGCATCCAGTACTGTCATTCCATCCGTCAGGTCCAACAGGACGGCGGCACGTTGCGCGCCGGCGTCCTGCACCGATGAGTCTCCCTCGGAAAAACCCGGGATACCGGCCACGGGGCAGGGCCTATCCAGCATCACGGCCGCCGGACCGATTTGCCGGGCGGGGATATTCGCCTCCGCAAGCCGGCGCAGGTAATTACCGACACTGCCGCGACGGGCATTGACCCGCAATGTCATGGGAGGGTGGGAATTAGCGGCGTCCAGTATCCCGCGCCACTGCAACGGATAATGCATCTTGAGGCTGTCGATCCACCATTGCGGGTGTGAATAGCGCCCCGTCTCGCTCGCTTCGACATTTGCATTCAACCTTGCCGCATCCCGCTGGTAGCCTCTCAGAACGGCATTGACCAGGCCGCGAGCGCGAGCAAGGCCCAGCAATGATGCCGCCTCAACCGCCTGGTGCACCACCACATAATCGGTGTGTGGCCTGGCACCCAGTTCCGTTAGAGCCACCAGGATCAGTCCGCGGATCGTGATATCCGACGCAGGCTTTTTGAGCAATTGGTCGGCGATGACATCGACGCGACCCCAGCCGCGCAAGGTGTTGTAGGTCAGATCCTGAACGGCCGCGCGCAAGGATCCGGTGCGAGCCTTGTTGACACGCAGAGCGTCATTAAGGCTGGCCCCCGAAAGCACTTGTCCGACAACTTGGCCGGCCAAGGCAAAGGATTCCGCCAGGCCATGAGATGGCGGCTTGTCTCCGGAGTGGGATGAGTCACCGGCGGGACGGTCAGTCATGAAGCCGCAGTTTCACCGATAACAACCTGAAATCCCTTCAAAAATTCCATCGCAGCCAGCCTTTTTCCGCCGGCTTTTTGCAACCGCTCCAGTCGCAGGGCTTGCGTCCCACAGGCCACCAGCAATCCGCTGGCATCTGCGGCAAGGATTTCGCCGGGATTTCCACTCCGGTGTGGCTCCACGCTGGCTTGCCAGACCTTGACCTCCGTTTGTCCGATGCGGAAGTGCGCCCCGGGATTGGGATTGAAAGCTCTGATCTGTAACGCGACTTTTCCGGCATCCTGCCCCCAGTCTATACGAGACTCCGCCTTGTCAATCTTGGCCGCGTAGACCACCCCGACCTCCGGTTGCGGGACCGCATGCAGAGATCCATCTTCGAGCAGGTCCAGCGCCTTGAGAATCAGGCGTGAACCGATTTCGGCGAGCCGGTCGTGAAGGGTCTGGGAATTGTCGGCGTCCGTGATCGGGGTGTCTTCCGCAAGATAGACCGGACCCGTGTCCAAGCCAGCGTCCATTTGCATGATCGACACTCCCGTTTGAGCGTCGCCGGCCAGTAGCGCCCGCTGAATCGGTGCTGCACCTCGCCACCGGGGCAGCAAGGAAGCATGGATGTTGATCGCTCCCAGGCGTGGGGCATCAAGAACGGCTTGAGGAAGGATCAACCCGAACGCGACCACCACCATGACATCGGCTACAAGGCCTGCCAATACGGCCTGCTCGGCTTCATCCTTGAGCGTCTTCGGCTGGCGAATCGGTATCCCTTGGGCCGCGGCGAATTGCTTGACGGCCGATACCCGCATCTGCATTCCCCGTCCCGCCGGACGGTCAGGCTGGGTCAGAACAAGGATGACTTCGTGCCTGCTCGCCCACAGGGCGCGCAGTGTCTGCGCAGCGAAATCCGGTGTGCCGGCGAATATTATTTTCATCGGATTCGAAGATGACTTCTAGTTGGAGCCAATACCTTGGTGCGCGGCCTCAACCGGGCGCCCTGGCTAGGAAATATTCTTGTTTTGTTTCAATATCCTGGAACGGATTCGCGTTCGCTTGAGTTGAGACAGATAGTCCACGAAAACCTTGCCCTCGAGATGGTCCATTTCGTGTTGGATGCAAACGGCCAGGAGATCTTCGGCTTCCAGGGTAAAAGACTCGCCCTCGCCGTTCTGGGCTTTGACCCCAATTCGCTGCGCCCGCTTGACCGGTTCGTAGATACCCGGTACCGAAAGACAACCTTCGTCCCTGTTCTGGATCCCTTCGTGGTGGGTAATTTCCGGATTGACCAACACCAACAACCGGTCATGCACTTCGGAAACGTCAATCACAATGACACGCCTGTGCACATCAACCTGAGTCGCTGCCAGACCAATCCCCGGGGCGGCATACATCGTCTGCGCCATTTCCTTGATCAAGGTTCGCAGTTTGGGATCAAAATCCCGCACCGTCGCCGCCTTTTTATAAAGCCTGGGATCGGGGTATCTCAGAATCGGCAGTCGTGCCATAAAAACTTGCTAATTGAACGAATTAGATGCAGAATTTAATGCGGACTATAAAAAGCATGCTATGCTTTTCAGGTCGGCAAAATAGCATGAAATTCGGTATCAAAAAAGGCATTAAAACCGGCACGAAAACCTAGTCGAGGAAGCTATGAGCAAGTCTATCACATGGATGCTGCTCTCCCTTTGCATAACAGCAGGGCAGGCGGTTGCGCAAGGCACAATCAGCCTCAAGGAAGATGCACCTGATCGTTATGTCGTCGAAAAGGGCGACACGCTTTGGAGCATCGCCAACAAATTCCTCAAGGAACCCTGGCGCTGGGCTGAGCTTTGGAAGCTCAATCAGGACCAGATCAAGAATCCGAACCGGATCTTTCCGGGCAATGTCATCGTTCTCGACCGGGCCAGTGGCGGAAGCCTTGCGCTGGGCGCGGCCGTCAAGCTTTCCCCGCAGGTCATCGCTGAACCCTTGAGCGATGAAGCCATTCCCGCAATTCCACCGAACGTCATCGAACCGTTTCTGGTCCAGCCCTTGGTTGTTGAAGTCGATGGCATGAACAAAGCCCCTCGCATTGTTGCCACGGAGGAAAGTCGGGTCTACCTGGGCCCGGGTGGAAATGCCTATGTTTCAGGCCTCTCGGACTCCAAGCAACTGAATTGGCAGATTTACCGCCCTGGAGCGGCGTTGGTGGATCCCGACTCAAAACTCACACTTGGGTACGAGGCGATATTTTTGGGCACAGGACGCCTGACACGTCCCGGCGATCCGGCGACCGTACAGGTTGTCACTGCGAAACAGGAAATCGGAAGCGGCGATCGACTCATCGCATCGGGCAGGCCGACTATCAGTCAGTATCTGCCGCATTCCCCAAAAACGTCCATTCAGGCCAAAGCCATCTCCATATATGGCGCGCTTGCCACTAGTGAAGGGGGGCGGGATGCTGTCGTCGCCATCAATAAGGGAAGCAGGGACGGTCTTGAAAATGGTCATGTCCTGGCGTTATATCGGGCAGGAGCAAAGGTTGTAGATCCATCGTCTGAACTGTCCAGAGACAGGGCACCAACCTTCCAGCTTCCGGACGAGCGATACGGACTGGTTCTGGTTTTCCGGACATTTTCCTCTGTGTCCTATGCTCTCATCATGGAAAGTTCGCGCCCGGTCGCGCCCGGCGATGTCCTGCGCACGCCGTAGTCCGCGGTCAAGGTCTTCTTGACCAAAAAAGTTTCCGCTTTCCGAGATTTTTGACATCCGGAAACGGTGCTCCCGCGTTTATGACCAATGCGGATTGCAGACGATACGGTCGATTGGGTCAGCTTGGGCGTTGTTGAGGGGCTCGGGCCCTCGACATTTCGCAAACTCCTCGCCGGAGTCGGATCCCCTCGGCAAATACTCGGCGCCCATCGGCTGCACCTGATCCAACATTGTCCGGGGGCGATTGCCGACCGGATTCTTGCCGAACCCTGCCAGGAAAAAATTGGTGCGGCCCTAAAGTGGCTCTCAGAGGATGGGCACTCGCTGGTCACCCTGGCGGACGACTGCTATCCGCCTGCGCTGCTCCAGTGCCCCGATCCACCACCCATGCTTTACGTGGCCGGAAATGCGGCCATTCTGGGTGTCGCCTCGCTCGCGATTATCGGCAGCAGAAACGCCACTCCGCAGGGATTCGCCAACGCGCGAAATTTTGCCTCCGCCATTGCGACCTCCGGCTTGGCCATCGTGAGCGGCATGGCGCTGGGTATCGATACCGCTGCACATCAGGGCGCCATAGCCGGCGGCGGCTCCACGGTGGCGGTGCTCGGGTGCGGAGCAGACATCGCCTATCCCCGAGCCAACGCGAAGCTGGCGTCCGAAATCGCCGGTCATGGCGCGGTTGTATCGGAATTCGCGCTTGGAACACCCCCGCTCGCGTCAAACTTTCCTCGGAGAAACCGAATCATCAGTGGCCTATCAAGGGGCTGTCTTGTTGTCGAGGCGGCGATGGCATCGGGTTCGCTGATCACGGCCGGGTATGCCCTGGAGCAGGGTCGCGAAGTATTTGCCATTCCCGGGTCCATACATTCGCCGCTGTCGCGCGGATGTCACGCCCTCATCAAGCAAGGAGCCAAACTGGTGGAAACGGCCCAGGATGTTCTGGACGAACTCCATTTCCAAGTGAATATTTCAAAACCCCATATATTGAACTCTGAATCTGGTCTGATACAATATATTGGGTATGACCCGTGTGATGTGGAAATGCTCAAGAAACGCAGCGGTCTGACCGTCGGGGAGGTTTCCGCGATGCTGCTGGCACTTGAGTTGGAAGGGCGTGTGGGCTGCCTGCCTGGCGGCTTGTACCAACGACTGGGCTAGGAGACCGAATCTGATTGATCGAAACGGATTTCCAATTCATGGAATCGCGCGCAGAGCAGCGATGATTCAACCCGCTTTCACTCGAATTTTCTTCGTTGGCGTGGCGCAGGGCCCCACTCATGATTGAAGTTCTCGTATACCTTTTTGAAAATTACTATCAGTCCGAGAAGTATCCGGATCAGGACACGCTGTCGCGAAAATTGCATGCCGCCGGATTTGAAAACGACGACATCAGCGAAGCACTGGACTGGCTCAACGGCCTGTCTCGGTGGAAGGAGAGCAGCCTTCCGGGCGCCCTGGATGCAAGCTCCTCTCATCGAGTGTATGCCATTGCCGAACAGGAAAAGCTCTCAGCCGAGGCGCGGGGATTTCTGGCATTTCTGGAAAGCGCCCGCATTCTTTCGCCGCTTGTGCGTGAATTGATCATAGAACGCGCGATGGCGATCGAGGAAGAGTCCGTTGGACTCGACAAATTCAAGATCATCATTCTGATCGTCTTGTGGACCCATCGAGGCAATGTTGACGCTCTGATACTGGATGAGCTGTTGCCTGAGGGGGAAAAGCGGCAAATGCATTAGGAACTGCGCTTTCCGGCCGGCTTTTTTCAACCGGTCGGCCCGGCCCGCCTGCAAATACCCTGGCCCGTTGGAGTCTCTGGCAAAAAATGCGCCCCGGGAACTCCCTTATCGCCGGTTTCTTGCTTCACATCATCGGTTGCACGTATGATTCCCCGCGTTCTGCCGCTACCTCCTCGCGGCTTTTCGTTTCAGGCGTCTTGAAATACTGGTCTGTCCGGCCCTGAACAATTTTGCCCGGAGCTGTGCGCGGAAACGCCGGGCAACGCAAAAACAAGGTATTGCAAGTGGCAAAAAAACTCATCATTGCTGAAAAACCCTCCGTCGCGAACGATATCGCGAGGGTATTGGGCGGATTTACCCGTGTTGGCGATTATTTTGAGAGCGAGGAGTACGTTCTGTCGTCCGCCATCGGGCATTTGCTCGAAATCGCCGCACCCGAAAAATACGAGGTCAAACGGGGGAAATGGTCCTTCGCCAATCTTCCGGTCATCCCACCGGAGTTCGACCTTCGTCCTATCGAACGAACCGAGGATCGGCTCAAATTACTAACGAAACTGATCAAGCGAAAGGACGTCACGACGCTCATCAATGCCTGCGACGCCGGTCGCGAAGGGGAACTGATATTCCGTTACATTGTGCAGCATGTAGGGGTTAAAAAGCCCGTCCAGCGCCTTTGGCTGCAGTCCATGACTCAGGGGGCGATTCGGGATGGATTTGACGGGCTGCGCCGCGACGAGGAATTGTTACCTCTTGCAGACGCCGCCAAATGCCGCTCTGAAGCCGATTGGTTGATCGGCATCAACGGCACGCGGGCAATGACCGCCTTCAATAGCAAGGAGGGCGGCTTCTACCTGACGACCGTCGGCCGGGTTCAGACGCCGACGCTGGCAATCCTGGTGGAACGGGAACAGAAGATCCGCGCGTTTCGGTCGCGAGATTATTGGGAAGTGCATGCCAAGTTTCAGGCTGTTGACGGGGAATACGCCGGCCGGTGGTTCGATGAGGCATTCAAGAAGGACGATATCGACCCGGACCGGCGCGCGGAGCGGATATGGATTGAAGCCGACGCACAGTCCATTGTTTCGGATTGTATTGGCAAAGAAGGAACCGTCAGTGAGGAGACCAAGCCGACAACCCAGTTGTCCCCGCTGCTTTTTGATCTGACCAGCCTGCAGCGGGAGGCCAACAGTCGTTTCGGGTTTTCAGCGCGAACGACATTGTCATTGGCGCAAGCCCTGTACGAACGGCACAAGGTGCTCACCTACCCACGTACTGATGCCAGGGCCCTGCCTGAGGATTACATGCCCACGGTGATAGACACCCTGCAAACACTCAAGGACAAAACGCTTTCATCTGGTGCTTATGCGCCGTTTGCGACCCAGATATTGAAACAGGGTTGGGTTCGTCCTAACAAGCGGATTTTTGACAACAAGAAAATTTCCGATCACTTCGCGATTATTCCCACGCAGCAGGCGCCCAAGCAACTCAACGAGGCGGAAGCAAAGATTTACGATTTCGTCGTCCGGCGTTTTCTCGCCGTGTTTTATCCGGCGGCCGAATACCTGCAGACTGTCCGGATTACGTGGGTTGCCAGTCATCCCTTCAAGACAGAAGGCAAGGTCCTGGTCAATCCGGGCTGGTTGACGGTCTACGGTCGGACCGTTGCGGAAGAGGACGCAAACCTGCCGGCGATAAACCAGGGCGAGAATGTCAAGACGGTGGAAGTCCGCAGCGACGCGTCCCAAACGAAACCTCCGGCCCGCTATTCGGAAGCGACCCTTCTCTCCGCCATGGAGGGTGCAGGCAAACTTGTTGAAGACGAGGAATTGAGGGCCGCGATGGATCAGAAGGGGTTGGGAACGCCTGCCACCCGGGCGGCGGTCATTGAAGGCCTCCTGCGTGAGGATTACCTGCATCGCAACGGGCGGGAGCTTCAACCCACGCCCAAAGCCTTTTCACTCATGTTTGCACTGAAGCACTTTGGCATTGAAGAACTCACGTCGCCGGAACTCACCGGGGATTGGGAGTACAAGCTGAAACAAATGGAATTGGGAAAGCTCGCTCGCGGCGAGTTCATGGAGCACATAACCTCTCTGACCATGGAAATGGTTACGCGGGTCAAGACCGGCGAAATTCCGGATACCGCTTTTGCGACAGTAGAGGCCCCGTGCCCGAGGTGCGGCGGAATCATCCAGGAGAATTACCGGAAATTCCAGTGCCTCAAGTGCGATTTTGCCCTTTGGAAGGTCCTCTCAAGCCGTGAGTGGGCGCCTGAGGAAATAGCGGAACTCATCACCAATGGGAAAATCGGGCCGTTGAGCGGCTTCCGCAGCCGAATTGGCCGGCCTTTTGTCGCTGCGATTCGGCTAGGGAAGGACCAACCCATTGAATTCGACTTCGGTCAGGAGCGAACCGATGCGTCCGGGGAAATCGAAATGCCCGATCTTGAAGGAAAGGAACCCTTGGGCAATTGCCCGAAGTGCAGTGGGCGGGTGTTCGAACTTGATATGACGTTTTCCTGTGAACGTTCCTTGGGAAAGGACAAGACCTGCGATTTCCGGTCCGGTCGGATCATCCTGCAGCGGCCCATGGAGCGGGAACAGATGGTGAAACTTCTGGAGGCTGGTAAGACCGACCTGCTGCATCGCTTCATTTCAAAGAAAGGCCGCCCTTTTTCTGCGTACCTCTCCAAAGGTCCTGATGGAAAGGTTGGTTTTGAATTTGCACCACGCAAAGGAAAGCCAGGCGCTGTTGAAAAAGCCGTAGAAGCCAAAGACGCCGCCGCGCAAACCAAACAAACCAAAGCCAAAAAGACGCCGAAACCAAAAGCAGCCGCTGCGAAGAAGACTTCGTCCAAGGCTCCCGCGAAGAAAAAAGCCGCCGCGAAAAAGAAGAAGGCTCCCGCCAAAAAGCGCGCTGCACGCGAATAGACTGCCAGCAGGACGCCGGCCCGTCGTCAAGGCTACATGAATGTGAGGCGGCCGAAAAACCGCCCCTTCGTCTCAGACATCCAATCGGGCGGTCAACGCGTTTTCCTCTATGAAGGCCCTGCGCGGTTCCACTTCATCGCCCATGAGCCGCGTGAAAATTTCATCGGCGGCAATGCCGTCTTCAATCTGGACCTTCAGGAGTCTGCGCGATCCCGGATCCATCGTGGTCTCCCACAGCTGTTCCGGATTCATTTCTCCCAGGCCTTTGTAGCGTTGCATGCTCGCTCCGCGCTCCACTTCGGCCAGAAGCCATGTCATCGCTTCGCTGAATTCCTTGACGGGCTGTTCGCGTTCATCGCGACGCACAACCGCCCCCGAGCCGATCAGTCCGTGCAACATGTGAGACGTGGATTCAATCTGTCGATGATCCCCTGATAGCAGGTAATCCTCGTCCAGCATCGTCGTCCGCAGGTTTCCATGGTGATTTTTTTCGATCACCAGCTGTTGCCGCTCGTTTCGCTGGTTGTACCGGGCGCTGATGTTGATTCCATTTCCACTGGCATTGGTGATGGCCTCTTTCAGCCGAAGTGCGGATGCGCCGGCGCTTTCGGAGCTCGACAGGTCAATCTTCACACCATTCATGATTGCAACCAAGGCTTCTGTGTCTATCATTCTGGACAGCCGCTGAACGACGGCCCGCGCCAGCAGATAGGACTTTGCGAGTTCTTCCAGCGCCTGCCCGTCGATGGAAGCGGCGCCCTCTCTTGGTACAAGGGATGCCCCCACGAGTGCCTGGGACAACATGAACTGATCACGCTCATGATCGTCCTTCAGATAACGCTCCATCTTGCCCAGCTTTGCCTTGTAGAGCGGCGGCTGGGCGATGTAGACATGGCCATGCTCGACAAGTTCGGGCATCTGCCTGTAAAAGAATGTCAGCAACAACGCCCTAATATGTGCTCCGTCAACGTCGGCATCCGTCATGATGATGACCCGGTGGTAGCGCAGTTTTCCGATGTCGTATTCGTCTTTTCCAATGCCCGTGCCAAGCGTCTGGATCAAGGTGACAATTTCCTGGGATGAAATCAGTTTGTCGAAACGAGCCTTCTCGACATTCAGAATCTTCCCTTTTAAAGGAAGAATCGCCTGGAATTTGCGGTCTCTTCCCTGCTTTGCAGAACCGCCGGCAGAGTCGCCCTCTACGATATAGAGTTCGCAAAGACTCGGATCCTTTTCCTGGCAATCCGCGAGTTTTGCGGAAAGTCCAAAAGAATCGAGGATGCCTTTGCGCCTGGTCATTTCACGCGCTTTTCTCGCCGCTTCCCGCGCGCGGGCAGCGTCGACGATCTTTGTACAAATGACCCGGGCCTCCCCGGGTCGCTCGAGCAAGAAGCTCTTCAGGCGTTCCGCCACGATGTCTTCCACCACGGGCCTGACTTCGGATGAAACCAGTTTGTCCTTCGTCTGCGCGGAAAATTTCGGTTCAGGAACCTTCACGGACAGCACGCAGGTCAACCCTTCGCGCATGTCATCACCTGAGGTCTCAACTTTTGCCCGCTTCGCAATTTCGTTGGTTTCGATGTACTGATTCAGGCTTCGCGTCATGGCCGCTCGGAGGCCGGTCAAGTGGGTACCCCCATCGCGCTGTGGGATGTTGTTGGTGAAGCAGAGCACGGATTCCTGATAGGAATCGTTCCACTGCATTGACACCTCCACGGTAATTCCTTCCTTTTCCCCGATGGCGTAAAACACTGTTTGATGCAGTACGGTTTTTGTCCTATTGATGTATTCAACGAATCCGCTGACGCCGCCCACATAGGCGAATACTTCCTCCTTGCCGGTCCTTTGATCCACGAGGCGTATCTGCACCCCATTGTTTAAAAAGGATAATTCACGAAGTCGGCGGGCCAGAATATCAAAGTGAAATTCAATGACGCCAAAAGTCTCCGTGCTCGCCAGGAAGTGAACTTCCGTTCCGCGTCGTTCTGTATTTCCTATCACTTTCAATGGTGCTACCGGTTCGCCTCTCCGGAATTCCATAAAATTCGCACGGCCATCCCGCCTTATAGTGAGACGGAGCCATTCGGAAAGGGCGTTGACTACGGATACACCCACTCCGTGCAGGCCTCCTGATACTTTGTACGCGTTGTTATCAAATTTTCCACCTGCATGCAGTTCGGTCATCACGATTTCGGCTGCAGATCTCCCCTGGTCATCATCCGGATGGATTTCCGTCGGAATACCCCTGCCATTGTCGAAGACCGAAATTGAATTGTCAGTATGGATCGTGACTATGATTTCGTTGCAATGGCCCGCGAGCGCTTCATCTATGGCGTTGTCAACAACCTCGAAAACCATGTGATGGAGCCCAGAGCCGTCCGAGGTATCGCCGATATACATACCCGGACGTTTTCTCACGGCATCAAGTCCTTTGAGTACCCGAATGCTCTCGGAATCATACGTAGCATTATTTGGCTGGTTACTCTTGTCTGATTCGTTCATCACATGCTTTCATCATGAATTGCTCGGGCCTGCCTGCAGTTGCTGAAGGGCTCATTCCTAAATCTAGATTCGCATCGGCATCACGACATACTTGAAATCATCCTTGTCTGGCACTGTGATCAGCGCACTGGAATTGGCATCACCGAGTCCGCAGTCGATTTGTTCTACATCGAGGTTGTTGAGGACGTCCAGAAGGTATCCAACGTTGAAGCCCACATCCAGCGTTTCGCCCTTGTAGTCAACATCAATTTCCTCCTGCGCCTCTTCCTGTTCGGTATTGGTACAGATGATTTTCAGGCTACCGTTGGAAAGAACCCATCGAACACCCCTGAATTTGTCGCTTGTCAGAATAGCGGCTCGTTGCAGGCAGGCAAGCAATTCGAGTCGGTTCAAACGCAGGTGTTTTGGTTGTTCCTTCGGAATAACCCTTGTGTAGTCAGGAAATTTCCCGTCTACCATTTTCGAAATCAGGGAGATTCCTCCGAATGCAAATCGGGCTTGATTGGTTGAAATGTCGATTGATATCGGATCATTGCTGTCGCTCAGCAATTTCGAGAGTTCGATGATGGTTTTCCGGGGGAGGATGACTTCCCTGCGGGGATACGAACCGGCCCCGAGATCACGGCTGATATAACCAAGCCGGTGTCCATCCGTGGCAACCAGCGTTAGCGTAGAGCCTTCGAGCACCATGAGCATGCCATTGAGGTAGTAGCGGATGTCCTGCTGCGCCATTGCGTACTGAACAAGTCCTATCATGGACTTGAGCAGGTTCTGGGGCATCGAAAGTGTGTTTTGGGGTTCGTCAGTCGCGGATAAGCGGGGAAAATCTTCTGCCGGTAGGGTTTGCAGATTGAACCGGCTTTTTCCTGATTTCAATTGCAGCCGTTTTTCCTGCAGCGAGAGAATGATTTCACTTGTCTCTGGAAGCGCTTTCAATATATCCAGAAACTTTCTGGCGCCGACGGTAATCGACGTTTCTTCATCATTTGCATTGACCGGCGTCGATGCGGTTATTTCGATCTCGATGTCGGTGGCAACCAGAGATACAAGCGCATTTTTTCGTATGAGCAGGACATTTGAAAGAATCGGTAGTGTATGCCGGCGTTCAATAATTCCTGAAACTGCCTGGAGTGGTTTTAGTAGAGCTTGTCTATCTATCTTTATCAAAGTCATTATTTTTCCTTGATGATGATAATGATGATGTGGTTTTACTGTGGATAAAGCTGTGTAGGGTCGCAATGACTGCCCAAAAGCGTGGTTTTGGGTTGTGCATAAGTGGTGTATTGATCAAGGATGATTTGTGGATCAATTTTCATATTCTTTTTTTGGGCCTCTTAGACACATTTTGTGTACGGGTTTTGCGCATTTAATCCACAGGCGTTGAATATCAATGGATATGCAACGGGTTATCCTTTTAAAACCTGCTCTAGCACGTGATAGTCCCTGTTGAGGTCATGATTTTTCTCGCGTAATTGGGCAATGGTGCGGCAGGCATGCAGGACGGTGGTGTGGTCGCGATTGCCGAACGCATCCCCGATGTCCGGCAAACTTATCTGTGTCAGGTCTCTGGCCAGCGCCATTGCCATTTGGCGGGGTCTGGCGATGTTTCGGGTTCTTTTTTTGGAATGAAGGTCGGCGAGCTTCAGTTTGTAAAAATCTGCGACTGTCCTTTGAATATTCTCAATGGTTATTTGACGGTTTTGGGCTGAAACGAGGTCCTTTAAGGCTTCTTTTGCGGAGTCCAGGGTTATTTCCTTGGCGCTGAATCTCGCAAAAGCAATAACGCTTTTCAGTGCGCCTTCAAGTTCCCGGACGTTTGAGCGGATGTGTTTGGCGATGAAGAAGGCTACGTCTTCGCTGATCTTCATTGAGAGGCTCTCGGCCTTTTTGAGGATGATGGCGACCCGCATTTCCTGCTCAGGGGGGTCAACTGCAACGGTCAATCCCCAGGAGAATCGGGATTTCAGGCGTTCATCAATCCCTGCGAGGTCTTTTGGGTAGGTGTCGCAGGTGATGATCACCTGTTTGTGGGACTCAATGAGAGCGTTGAACGCGTAGAAGAATTCTTCCTGCGTTCGGTCTTTGCCGGTGAAGAACTGGATATCGTCTATGAGCAGGAGATCCAATGAGTGGTAGTAGCTTTTGAACTGGTCAAAGGACTTTTGCTGATAGGCATGAACAACGTCGGAGATGTACTGCGCTGCATGCAGGTAGCGGACATTGGTTTCGGGGCGCTGTTCGAGAACGCTGTTGCCGACGGCGTGTATCAGATGTGTTTTCCCGAGGCCGACTCCGCCATATATGAACAAAGGGTTGTATGAAGTGCCGGGGTGTTCGGCAACCTGCATGGCGGCAGCTCTGGCAAGTTGATTTGCCTTGCCTGCAACAAAATTGTCGAAGCGAAAGTCTGCAATGAGATTCGATCGATTCCCGCTGTTTCCCCGCGAACTCATTGCCGGAATGGTCGGTAACGGGAATGGTCCTGGCGGACTGTTTTTTCTCAACGGCTCGCCGGCGGCGCGCGTGGCCTTTTCATCGGGAATGGAAGATTGGGCCTGCGAGGGCTCGAGAGTCAGTTTCAGTTTGAGAGGAGTGGAAAAATAATCCGTTCCCATGGTTTCTATTTTTGGCGCAAATCGTTCCTTGACCCATTGAAGGACGAAACGATTTGGCGCACGGAGCCTGATTTCTCCGGAACCGACATCTGTCGATTCAATTTTTAGGGGTCTTATCCAGGTGTTAAACTGTTGACTCGGAAGGTCTTTTTCAAATTGGCTCAAACAGGCCAGCCAGAATTCTTCCATATTTTTGAGCCAGTATTTATTGCGGTCCAGAGGGTTGGATTTTAGCTCCTTTTTGGGTGAGTTATCCACAGGCTAATCCATCTGTGCACAATTGATTTTCATTGACAAAACAGCCTCTTCTAATGTCAAATGGTCGGTTCCCTGATTTAAAGAATTCAAAAGGCAGGTAGATCATGAAGCGGACTTTTCAACCCTCAGTTGTAAAGCGCAAGCGTACGCACGGTTTTCTGGTTCGCATGCAGACCCGTGGCGGCAGGGCTGTGATTCGGGCCCGCAGGGCCAAGGGTCGGGCCAGGCTTTCGGTATAACGCTACGGTTTGGGCAGGCAATTCGGGTATCGCCGCAATCAGCGTCTCGGTGAGCGTGATATTGCGGTTTTATTGTCGGCCGGAAAACGATTCAAAAAGCCCCCCATTCAGGTTCAGATCCGGGAAAACGGATTGGGACTTGCGCGGCTTGGTTTGATTGTTCCAAAACGGTTTTTACCATCTTCCGTTCATCGGAATCTGGTTAAGCGTCAGGCGCGGGAATGGTTTCGAACTCGACAACAGACCCTACTAGGCAAGGACGTGCTGGTTCGGTTGAACGGGCCTTGGAAATGGGAGGGGCTGATCGTGGAAATTCTCGATCACCTCGGTTTGCCCAGGTAACGAAAACCTCCTGTCGCATGGTTTTCCGGGTTGCTTTATCGAAATGCAGTTCTTTTTGCTCAAGGGTTTTGATCTTCATGATCACCGCCTACCGGTACGGGATCAGCCCCTTTCTCGGCCAGCACTGTCGCTTTTCACCTTCCTGTTCTGAATATGCCCTGGGAGCCGTCTCCCGGCACGGTGCCTACCTAGGTACAGGGCTTGTAATGAAACGATTGTGTCGTTGCCATCCATGGGGTGGTGGCGGATATGATCCTGTACCTTGAAATCAGAAAGCCAGAGTGGATACACAACGACTGATTCTTTTTTTCGTGTTTTCCTTTTCCGTTCTTCTTCTTTGGGAGGCGTGGCAAAAGGAGGTTAAGGCACCGCAGCAGGCTGTGGCAGTTTCGGAAAGGGCCGCGGTCCCAACCGGACCCTCGGGGCGGACGGATCCTCAACCGGCGGCCAAGGGCAATGAACCATCTGCCACTGCACCCGGCGTCGCGGTTCGATCGGACGCTTCGGCCATGACGACCTCGAATGACCGCATTCATGTGGAAACCGATGCCTTGCGCGTGGAAATCGACACACTTGGAGGCAATCTCGTCTATGTCGAACTGCTTCGGCACAAGGAGACCAATTCGCGCGAGAAGAACCTGGTGCTTCTGGGCCCCGAACATCGCTACGGCTTGCATAGCGGTCTGACCGGGACAAATCTTCCCAATCACACGACAAAATTTTCCTCCACGGTCAAGGAAGCGGTACTTGCACCTGGCGCCAATACCCTTGAGGTGCGCCTGGAGGCGGTTTCTCCCGAGGGGATCCGGCTCATCAAGACCTATGGATTCCACCGTGACAGCTACACGATCGACGTAAAGAATGAAATCGACAATGGATCGGCTTCGCCGCTGTCGCCCAATCTTTACTACCAGCTTGTTCGTGATGGAAAGGCCCCGTCGGATGACAATTCCATGGCGCCCACCTATACCGGGGCTGCCATATATTCCGAGGAGGACAAGTTTCACAAGGTGGCATTCTCCGACATCGACAAAGGAAAGGCGCCTGTCGCAAAATCGTTGGATAACGGATGGGTGGCCATCATCCAGCATCATTTTGTGACCGCGCTTTTGCCGCAGGCAAAGGAGGCGCGGGAAGTCTATACGCGGAAACTTGCCGATAATTTTTACGCGATTGGAATGATCTTCCCGTTGGCGACCATTGCTCCGGGCGGCAAGGCCGTGCAAACCGTCCCCGTATACGTGGGCCCGCAGGAGCAATCGAGGTTGACGCTCGCGGCCCCCGGCCTCGATCTGGTTGTCGACTATGGCTTTTTGACCGTCATAGCGGCGCCGTTGTTTTGGGTGCTTCAGCTGTTTTTTGACTGGACCGGAAACTGGGGCATTGCCATCATCTTGCTGACGCTGGTGATTAAGCTGATCTTTTACCCGCTATCTGCGACCAGTTACAGGTCGATGGCCAAGATGAAACTGGTTACGCCGCGCTTGACGAAAATTCGGGAGATGTACGCAAATGACCGGATGAAGCAGAACCAGGCGATGATGGAGTTGTACAAGACCGAGAAAATCAACCCGCTTGGTGGCTGCTTGCCGATCTTCGTGCAGATACCGGTTTTCATCTCGCTCTACTGGGTATTGCTGGCCGCCGTTGAACTGCGCCATGCGCCGTTTTACGGTTGGATCACCGATCTGGCCGCGATTGATCCGTGGTATGTCCTGCCGGCATTGATGATGTGTTCGATGGTTATACAGACCCGACTGAACCCGACACCGCCGGATCCGGTCCAAGCCAAGGTCATGCAAATCATGCCGTTTGCGTTTGGCATCATGTTTTTCTTTTTCCCGGCTGGATTGGTGCTGTATTGGCTGGTCAACAATATTCTTTCCATTCTTCAGCAGTGGCAAATCAGCCGCATGTTTGAGCCCCCGAAGGCGGTTGTTCCAAAACGGTAGCCGTGGGTGGGAGGGGGGATCCCAGAGTGCCGGAATCCGATGTCATAGCGGCGATCGCCACCGCGCCCGGCTAGGGCGGAATCGGCATTGTGAGGATCTCAGGCCGGAATATTTCCGGTCTCATTGCAGGGATCCTTGGGCGGACTCTGGAGCCGCGTCGTGCGACGTTTTTGCCGTTTCTTGATGGGGGCGGACACGCGCTGGATGAAGGATTGGCCATCCATTTTGTCGGCCCGGCGTCGTACACGGGTGAAGATACGCTGGAGCTGCATGGCCACGGCGGCCCTGTCGTGATGCAAATGATCCTTAGGCGCTGTCTGGAACTCGGGGCACGTCCTGCGAAGCCCGGTGAATTTACCCAGCGCGCATTCCTGAATGACAAGCTGGATCTGGCGCAAGCCGAGGCCGTTGCCGATCTCATAGATGCCGCGACCACCGTTTCTGCCCGTTGCGCGATGCGTTCGCTGCAGGGTGAGTTTTCCAGCGCTGTCGATTTGTTGGTTGCGAAATTGATTGAGGTCCGTATGCGTGTGGAGGCGGAACTGGATTTTCCTGAGGAGGAAATCGAACCCGCGCACAGGGACGATGTGGCCAACCGACTGGAGGCGTTGGGCGTGGAGATCGACCGGGCGATTGATCGAGGCCGGCGTGGCAGCGTTTTGCGCAATGGTCTTAACGTGGTAATCGCAGGTCGGCCCAATATGGGGAAGAGTTCCTTGCTCAATGCGTTGGTAGGCGAAGACCTGGCGATTGTTACGGCAATTCCCGGCACTACTCGAGACGCCATTCGGCAGGCCATTAATATTGCTGGAGTACCGCTCAATATCATTGACACTGCGGGACTTCGGGAAACAACCGAAGAAGTTGAGGCCATAGGAATAGGCAGGACCTGGGAAATGATCGGGCTTGCCGATGTGGCGCTGTTGATTGTCGAAGCCGGTGTTGGAATTCAGGCTGAGGACGAGGCTATTTTTTCCCGGCTGCCGGACAAGGTGGTGCGTGTTCTTGTCTACAACAAGGTGGACCTTATCGGTGGCCATCCTTCGATTAAGGAAGAAGCGGGAAATGCGGTTTTGCATCTTTCTGCCAAGACGGGAGCCGGGCTTGATTTGTTGCGCGACGTATTGCTGGAAACCGCAGGGTGGATGCCGGGTAGCGAAGATGTTTTCATGGCTCGAGCGAGGCATGTGGATGCGCTTGCCCGGGGCTCCAGTCACCTGTCAGCGGCGTTGACCGAGATATCGAGACTTGAGGTTTGTGCAGAGGAACTTCGCCTAGCGCAACAGGATCTTTGCGAGATTACGGGGGAGTTTGCGGCGGATGATTTGCTTGGAGAGATATTTTCCCGTTTTTGTATCGGCAAGTAAGGCCTGCCCTTTTTTCAGGGATTGTCGGCGGAATCCAAATCCAAAGAGTTTTTTCGCACAATTGTTGGCAATCAAAATAGAAGGCTATTTTGAGGGGCACGGGATGTCGATATTTCTCTTATCGATGTAAAATTGCCCCCTTTCTTTTAGTTACCCTGGCGTTTGGAATGGTTGGATGGAGTTCGTTCGCAACCATGGGGTTTTCACTACGGGGCTTGAAGCCATGAATCAACCGTTTGTACCTGCCATAGACCTCAAATCGCCGGGTTATGTGAAACACCGGCAAGCCATTGAATGGGTGGCGCAAATTGCCGCTCTGGTGAAGTCTGAGCGCGTTGTCTGGTGCGATGGTTCCCAGGCGGAGTACGACCGCTTGTGCGAAGAGATGGTCGGATCGGGAATGTTCAAGCGTTTGAATCCCAAACTGCGTCCGAACAGTTTTCTGGCCCTGTCCGACCCGACCGATGTGGCGCGGATGGAAGACCGGACATTCATCTGTTCGAAGTCCAAGGAAGATGCGGGGGCGACTAATAACTGGGTGAATCCGGCGGAAATGCGCCACACGCTGACGAATATTTTTGACGGTTGCATGCAAGGCCGGACGCTATATGTCGTTCCTTTTTCGATGGGTCCCTTGGGGTCGCCCATTGCCCACATTGGCATCGAGCTGACGGACTCGCCTTATGTGGTCGTGTCCATGAAGGTCATGACCCGCATGGGAGCGAAAGTGTGGGATGTTCTTGGAGCCGAAGGGTATTTCGTCCCGTGCGTACATTCAGTGGGGGCACCGCTCCCGCCGGGTAAAAAGGATGTGCTCTGGCCTTGCAACAAGGATCAGAAATACATTGTGCATTTTCCGGAAACCAAGGAGATCTGGTCCTATGGTTCCGGTTATGGCGGCAACGCGTTGCTTGGCAAGAAATGCCTGTCCTTGAGAATTGCATCGGTCATGGGGCGCGAACAGGGATGGCTCGCAGAGCACATGCTCATACTGGGGGTTACGCCTCCAGGCGGGGAAAAGGTCTATGTCAGCGCGGCATTTCCATCGGCGTGCGGGAAAACGAATTTTGCAATGCTGGTTCCACCTCCGGCCTTTCAAGGATGGAAGGTATCGACGATCGGAGAAGACATCGCTTGGATCAAGCCTGGAAAGGATGGGCGGCTTTACGCGATAAACCCCGAAGCAGGTTTCTTTGGCGTGGCTCCTGGAACCTCCGTCAAGACGAATCCGAATTGCATGGCTTCTCTCAACGAAAATGTCATATTCACCAATGTAGCTTTGACCCCGGAGGGTGATGTCTGGTGGGAGGGGATGACCGACGTACCGCCCGCGAAGCTCACTGATTGGCAGGGCCAGGAGTGGACTCCGGATTGCGGGCGCAAAGCGGCACACCCGAACTCCAGGTTTACCGTTCCGGCGTCGCAATGCCCGTCCATCGACCCGGAATGGGAGAACCCCAATGGTGTTCCGATTTCCGCCTTCGTATTCGGTGGACGTCGTTCAAATACCGTACCTTTGGTCATGCAGTCTTCCGACTGGGATACAGGCGTTTATATCGCAGCGACCATGGGTTCCGAGACGACTGCGGCCGCGACCGGGCAGGTCGGTGTGGTCCGCCGCGATCCGATGGCGATGATTCCTTTCTGCGGTTACAACATGGGTGATTATTTCAGTCACTGGCTCAATCTGGGTCGCGCAACCGAAAAGCGTCCGCAGATATTCTGCGTGAACTGGTTTCGGACCGATGCGAATGGAAAGTTTGTCTGGCCAGGTTTTGGCGAAAACATGCGGGTGCTCAAGTGGCTCGTTGAGCGCTGTCAGGGCAGTGCCAAGGCGCAGGAGACGCCCATTGGCTGGGTGCCGGATTACGCGGATATCGAGTGGACGGGGCTTGCTAGTTTCACTGCGCAGCAGTTCCAGTCGGTCACTTCGTTTTCCAAGGATGATTGGGCGCTGGAACTGGCTTCTCACGATGAGTTGTTCTCAAGCCTCAAACCCAGAATTCCACCTGCTCTTGAGTCTCGCCTGAGTGCGCTGAAGGTATCGATGGTGCGCTAGCCGGATTGAGTCTGGAGGTACGGCAAAGACCGCTTCGGCGGTCTTTTTCTTTTGCAAATTAGTTCCCAATATGGGAATAAGAAAACTTCGTACCAGACCCTTTTGGGGCACTCCAGATGCTTCATTGAGATAACCCTGTTTTTTACAGGGCTTTAATCTCGTCCGGTAGTTTCGGGCCGGGCATTTTGCCATTCAGCTGCGCTCATCGCCAATTTGAGATCAGCAGGCTTTAACGATGAATTTCATTTTGCGTTCTTGCGTCGCACCGTTTTTGTGGATAGAAAAAATCGAGCAGGTGTGGGTAAGGCAAAACTCTTCAGTTTATGGAAATCGTTGTGGATCTTGGATGTCGAGATCGTTTATGCATCCATCAGCACAAATCGTGTGGTTTGCGTTCCTCGTTTGGGAAATTTAAGGAATGTTTCACGTGAAACATTGGTTTATGTCTCGGTTAACGATATCGAAATTGCGAAGAAAAAGCTAAACTCACGCCTCCCTTTAAGTCATCAAATTCATGCGATTCCCAAAGGCATTTGACGTCATCGTGGTTGGAGGCGGTCACGCAGGCACCGAAGCTGCGCTGGCCTCGGCTCGTATGGGTTGCCGCACATTGCTCCTGACGCACAATATTGAAACTTTGGGACAAATGTCCTGCAATCCATCGATTGGGGGTATTGGCAAGGGGCATCTCGTCAGGGAAATTGACGCTCTGGGGGGCGCAATGGCTCAGGCGACCGACGAGGCAGGGATCCAGTTTCGAATATTGAATGCAAGCAAAGGTCCGGCTGTTAGGGCAACACGCGCCCAGGCAGATAGGGTGCTTTACCGAAACGCCATCCGCAAGCGGCTGGAGAATCAGCCTAATCTGACCTTGTTTCAACAGCCTGCTGGGGACTTGATCCTTGAGGGGGGGCGGATTGCGGGCGTCAAGACAGAGCTCGGCGTAGAGTTTTATTGTCGCTCAGTGGTACTGACGACAGGGACCTTCCTATCCGGTCTGATCCACGTCGGCTTGGATCAGTATCAGGCGGGTCGAGCCGGTGACCCGCCGTCCGTGGCGCTGGCCGCAAAGCTGAGAGAACTCAATTTGCCGGTCGGTCGTCTGAAGACGGGTACGCCGCCTCGCATCGACGGGAAGACCATTGATTTTTCGGCGATGCAAATCCAGCCCGGAGATGACCCGTGCCCGGTATTTTCCTTCCTGGGTAACGTCACCATGCATCCGATGCAGGTACCGTGCTGGATTACCCATACCAATGAGCATACCCACGAAATAATCCGTGGGGGACTCGATCGTTCACCCATGTACACCGGCGTTATCTCGGGTGTCGGGCCACGGTATTGTCCTTCGATCGAAGACAAGATTCATCGTTTCTCGGGCAAGAGTTCCCACCAGATATTCCTTGAGCCGGAGGGATTGACCACTAACGAGTTCTATCCAAATGGAATTTCCACCAGCCTGCCACTGGATGTTCAAATAAATTTAGTCAATTCAATCAAAGGGTTGGAGAATGCGCATATCTTGCGCCCCGGCTATGCGATTGAATATGACTACTTTGATCCACGTGCGCTCAAATCCTCGTTGGAAACCAAGGCGATTCCAGGCCTTTTCTTTGCCGGACAGATCAATGGAACCACAGGCTACGAAGAAGCCGCAGCCCAGGGCCTACTGGCAGGGGCCAATGCCGCGTTGCAAGTCAAAGGCCTTGACCCATGGTGTCCCCTAAGGGACGAGGCCTATATCGGAGTACTTGTTGACGACTTGATTACAAGGGGCGTTTCGGAACCCTACCGAATGTTCACAAGTCGGGCGGAATTTCGCTTGATGTTGCGCGAGGACAATGCCGATCTGCGGCTCACGGAAACCGGGCGCCGGCTGGGTCTGGTGGATGACCACCGATGGGAGGTGTATGCACGCAAGCGCGATGCGATTGCCGAGGAGCAGGAACGACTGCGTACGACCTGGCTCTCAGCAAAATCCGTCACCGAGCAAGATTCGCTTCGGGTTTTCGGACAGATCCTTGAACGTGACCAAACCTTGTCCGATCTGTTGAAACGTCCCGAAGTCACCTACGACTCCCTTGTAGATATCGCTAGTCTGGACCATTGCCTTGAAGACCCTGAGAGTCGACGGCAAATAGAAATTCAAGCCAAATACCATGGTTACGTGGAGCGACAAAAAGAGGAGGTTGTCCGGCGGGTAGCGCACGAAAACACCCGCCTGCCAATGGACCTGGATTATCGTAACGTTCGTGGACTCTCCCATGAGACACAACAAAAGCTTAATCAATTCAAACCTGAAACCCTGGGTCAGGCATCCCGCATTTCAGGCATAACGCCGGCCGCCATGTCGTTGCTGCTTGTCCACCTGAAAAGGGGATTTGCGAAACCGGATGACGTGACCGAGCGCGTGACGGCATGAGTAATCTCGCCGATACGTCGAGCCATCATGCCTTGCACAAGGATTTGGAGTGTGGGCTAACTTTATTAAATATCGATATAAATCATATAGTTAAGTCAAAGCTTGTCGATTACCTTGAGTTTATAGAAAAATGGAACCGAGTTCACAATCTCACAGCAATCAGAGATCCAAAACTTATGGTCAGTACTCACTTGCTGGATTCATTGTCGGTAATACCCCATCTCCCTAAAGGTACGTTGCTTGATGTCGGGACGGGCGCCGGCATGCCTGGAATTCCAATCGCACTCACCAATCCGGACCTTCAGATAACCCTGATTGAAAGCAGCCAGAAGCGAGTTGCGTTCCTCCGGCAGGTTGCCAGCGAGCTTCAGATTTCGAACGTAAAGATCGTCTGTGAGAAGGTTGAAATGTGGATGCCGATGGAGCGTTTTGCATGCATCATCTCGCGAGCGTTCGCGGAATTATCGAAATTCGTGGCTTCATCCGGGCACCTTCTTGCCGAGGACGGCATCTTTGCCGCCATGAAAGGCCGTTTCCCGCAGGCGGAGATTGAATCGCTGCCTGCGGGTTATCGCGTCACCAAAATCCTAGAACTGATCGTGCCAGGGCTCAATGCGGAACGCCATTTGATCCTGATAGGACGAGCATGAGCCGCATTATTGCAGTGACAAACCAGAAAGGCGGGGTCGGAAAGACAACGACCACGGTCAATCTCGCCGCCGGGCTTGCGAAGGCCGGAAAGCGCGTTCTGCTGGTGGATCTCGATCCACAGGGCAACGCAACGATGGGCAGCGGCATCGACAAACGGGATCTGAAGCAGACCGTCTACCAGGTCCTCCTCGGACTGGCGCCCGCGGATTCCGTAAAAAGACATTCGGAAGCCGGCCATTACGACCTTCTCCCGGCCAACCGGGAACTTGCCGGCGCCGAAATAGAAATGATCGAACTGGAACATCGCGAGAGCCGGCTTAAAACGGCGCTGGAACCCCTGTCCGGCAATTACGACTTCATTCTGCTGGATTGCCCGCCCGCGCTGAGCATGCTGACAATTAACGGCCTCGCGGCGGCCGACACCGTGATGATACCCATGCAATGTGAATACTACGCACTGGAGGGCCTGACAGACCTGGTCAACACCATCAAGCGCGTCCGCCAGAATCTCAACCCGAAACTGGAGATCGAAGGTTTGCTGCGCACTATGTTTGATCCAAGAAACACCCTGGCCCAGCAGGTGTCATCACAACTGCAGAGCCATTTCGGGACCAAGGTCTATACCACGGTCATTCCCCGAAACGTCCGGTTGGCCGAAGCCCCGGGGTTTGGCGCACCCGCAGTCAACTTTGATGCCGAGTGCAAAGGTTCAATTGCCTACCTCGCATTGGTAACAGAAGTTCTCGAGCGCCAACAAGGAATGCAAAAGTGAAAGCGAAAGGATTGGGAAGAGGCCTGGACGCGCTATTTGACGCCGGAAAACCAGATCAACCACCCCCGAGCGACCAGTTGTCAACGCTGCCTATCGGCCAACTGCAGCGCGGCAAGTACCAGCCGAGGACAAAAATGGATCAGGCGTCCCTCGAGGAGCTGGCAGCATCGATTCGTTCACAGGGACTCATTCAGCCGATACTTATTCGGCCATTGGGTTCAAAAGACAAGGGGCGCTACGAAATCATCGCAGGCGAGCGCCGTTGGCGCGCTGCGGGAATGGCTGGCCTGAGCGAAGTGCCGGTCGTCATCCGGGATGTTCCGGACAAGGCGGCGCTGGCGATGGCGTTGATCGAAAATATTCAACGCGAAAACCTCAATGCGCTGGAAGAAGCACAGGGAATGCAGCGACTGGTTGATGAGTTCAGTATGACCCATCAGGACCTCGCCGAATCCGTCGGAAAGTCGCGCGCAGCTGTCAGCAATGCTCTTCGCCTTCTCAATCTCTCTACGGTGGTGCAGGGGTATCTGCAGGACAACCTCCTCGACATGGGCCATGCGCGCGCACTTCTGGCGCTGGATGCAAAGCGCCAGCAGGAAGCGGGGAAGAAGGTTGTTGAGCAGAAACTGTCGGTGCGTGAGACCGAGGAACTGGTTAACCGCTTGCTCCATCCGGCTCCGCTTGCCGGGAAAAAAGCGGCGAAAATAACAGACAGGGACGTCCAAAGATTGGCCGAGGAGATTTCCGAGAAACTGGGTACCTCGGTGGAAATCCGAACTGGAAGAAAAGGCTCCGGAAAACTGATCGTGAGCTATACCAGTAACGAACACCTGGGAAGTTTGCTCGACCGCCTGCATTAACCGATCCTCCAACCATTTCCAACCCACATCAATATCAGAAGACAAATGCCAGAAAAATGGATTGAAGCAGCAATCAGCGAAGACGTCCCCGAGCAGGGCACATTGCAGGTCAATTGCGGATCAGACTTGATTTGTCTGTACAAAATTGGCGGCAACGTCTATGCAACGCAGGATGAATGCAGTCATGGGTCGGCCAGTCTCTCCGAGGGATTCATCGTCGAGGAATGCCTCATTGAATGCCCGTTGCATCAGGGGAGTTTCGATATCAAAACAGGGAAAGCCGTCAGCGTGCCCTGCAAGGATGACATTCGCATTTATCCGGTGAAAATCGAAAACGGAAAGGTCTTTGTCCAGGTCGACTGAAACGAACACCAATGCCATTTTTCCGAGCCTGATATCTTCGACAAAACCACGAGGAGACTTTCAATGAGAAGCGTATGGATTGCCGGGAGCGTCATGATTGCCGCCCTCTTTGCATCGCCCTTGTTACACGCACAGGCCAAATCCGCCGCCAAGGGGGATTTTCAGCCGTATTCGGGCCAGCCCGGCAAGGATGTTGTGTGGGTACCGACGCCTGAAAGTGTTGTCAACAAAATGCTGGACCTGGCCAAGGTCACACCGCAGGATTTTCTGGTGGACCTTGGCTCAGGCGATGGTCGGACGGTCATAACGGCGGCGAAGCGCGGAGCGCGCGCCATGGGGGTGGAATACAACCCGGACATGGTGGCGTTGTCGAGCCGCGAGGCCATCAAAGCGGGTGTGACCGATCGGGTCAAGTTTATGAACGGAGATATTTTTGCAACGGATTTCAGTCAGGCGACCGTCATTACGCTTTATCTGCTCCCCAGTCTGAATCTCCGGCTGCGACCGACGATCCTTGAAATGAAGGCAGGCACGCGAGTGGCCTCCCATGCATTCAACATGGCCGAATGGGAGGCCGACGAAACTGCAAACATTGAAGGACGTCAGGCTTACCTTTGGATCGTTCCAGCAAAGGTGGCCGGGACATGGAACCTGCAAATCGCCGGCCAGGCGCGAGATCTTGTCCTGCAGCAGAATTTTCAGATGCTCAGCGGCAACATCAAGGCCGGTTCGGAAGCCGTTGCCGTGGCAGAGGCCAGGTTGCGGGGCGACGAAATCCGGTTTACCACCATTGAAAAAGGAATCAAAAGGGAATTTACGGGGCACATTCAGGGAACCAGCATGAGCGGAAACCTGAAATCCGCAGGGCAACCTGACCAGTCCTGGAACGCAACAAAACGCTGAAGGCCGGCGATTCGATTAAGCGCACCTGCGGCGCAAAAAAAGGGGCGCTACGGCGCCCCTTTTTTCATCCCGCCGAAAATTGCCAGTCGGGGTGTTACCCGACGTTCGTGCGAAGAAACTCAATTGTCCGCTCGCGGGCGATTTTGGCACTCTCCGCATGATTTGAGCCACGCTCATCGCAATTGAATCCGTGGCCGGCTCCCAGATACACAAAGGAGGAAACCCCCGGGTAGGTGGACTCCACCTTTTTAACGGTCTCCATCGGAATGGCGTGATCCTTTTCACCCCAATGGCACATCATGGGTGCCTTGGGAGCCTCGCCGACGTTGCCGCCGATTCCGCCGCCATAGTACGAAATGGCGCAACCGAGGCCGGCGATCTTCGAAGACGACAGCCAGGCGACCGTTCCACCCCAGCAGTAGCCGATCACGGCAACCTTGCCGGCGCTCTTCGCGATATCGAAAGCGGCTTGGGTATCCTTCATCGTGTTACCCCAGTCCAGCTTGCCCGAATGACCGCGGCCCGCTTCGATGTCAGCCGGCCCATAGCCCAGATCCACACCCTTTTGCGAACGGTCAAAGAACTCGGGAGTAATCACGAGATAACCATCCGCGGCGTAACCATCCGCAACCTTGCGCATGTGGTTGTTGACGCCGAATATTTCCTGAACCAGTACGATGCCGCCGCGGGCCTTGCCTGCGGGTTCGGCACGGTAAGCCGAGAGCTTAAAGCCGTCGGATGAAGTGATCTCGATAGTTGTACCCATAATATTCTCCGTGGAAAGTGTAAAAGCCGCCGTGTAATTACGGCGTCAAAATAGACAGGTTTAAAACAGACAGGGCGAACCGGTATTCTAACGGGAATGCCGCATCCGCAAACAGGCTAGCCACAAGGGTCCAGCCGCGGCAGTTGGCGGCCTCGCATACCGGTGACGTATCATCGGCCGGACTCAAAACTCATAACTGCAACGGGAGCACTATGAAGATCGACATTTTCAACCACGTCATGCCGGTTCGCTACCTGGAAATGATGAAGCTGCATTCCAAGGACCAGGGGATCATTAAGCGCATGACCAGCCTTCGCATGCTGTGGGACATCGAGGCGCGCGTGAAGATGCTGGAACAATGGCCGGATCTGCAGCAAGTCCTGACGCTTTCGGTACCCCCGCCAGAGCTGGTTGGCGGACCGGATCTGTCGCCGGAACTCGCGCGTATCGCCAATGACGACATGGCGGCGATGGTGGCGAAGTGGCCCCGGAAATTTCCGGCGTTCGTCGCGTCATTGCCAATGAACAACATCCCTGCGGCCCTGGAGGAAATGGATCGCGCGATAGAAAAGTTGGGTGCCCGCGGTGTGCAGATCTGCACCAATGTCAACGGCCGGCCCCTTGATGAACCCGAGTTCTATCCCGTCTTCGAGCGTATTACCCGCAAGCACGATCTGCCCATATGGATGCATCCCGTGCGCCCCGCAACGCGTGCGGATTATGTGACCGAAGAGACGTCCAAGTACGAAATCTGGCAGGTATTGGGCTGGCCCTACGAAACGAGTGTCGCGATGGCACGTATGGTGTTTTCGGGGTTGCTTGAAAAGCTGCCGGATCTGAGGCTTATCACCCATCACGGCGGCGCGATGATTCCTTTTCTTGCCGGGCGATGCGAAACCCTGTGGGCACAATTGGGCAGCCGAAGCGCGGGAGAAAACTATGACGATGTGCTCAAGCGGATGAGCAAGAAGCCCATCGAATATTTCAAGATGTTCTATGGAGACACGGTCCTGGGAGGCTCGGCCTCCGCACTGCAATGCTCACTGGATTTTTTCAGCGCAGACAGGGTCGTATTTGCAAGTGACTGCCCATTTGATCCCGAAGGAGGGCCGATGTTCATCCGCGAAGGTATCCGCTCGGTTGAAGACCTGAATCTTTCCGAGGGTGACAAGCGCAAGATCTACTTCGGGAATGCGTTGCGCTTGATGCGCTTGCCGGCGGTGAACTGAAAAAGAGGGGTAAAAAAATCGGGCGCCCAAGGGCGCCCGAATAAAGGACAACAGACTACGAGGAGATTTCTTACATGTGGTACGCGGTCTCGCCGTGTGAATTGATATCCAGACCTTCGCGCTCTTCTTCTTCCGAGACCCGCAATCCAACCAGCAAGTCGGCAATCTTGTAGCTGATGAAGGCGACGACTGCGGACCAGACTACGGTTACACCGACCGCCTTTGCCTGTGTCCAGACTTGCGCGCTGATCGAGTAATCGGCCGGCTTGATCGTGGCGGCTGTAACCCAATCCGCCACAAATCCGGGCCCGCCCAGGTTCGGGTCGCAGAAGACGCCGGTCAGCAGTGCACCGAGAATTCCGCCTACCGCGTGAACCCCGAAGACATCCAGGGTGTCATCGGCGCCAAGCATGCGCTTCAGTCCGTTGACTCCCCACAGGCACACCACGCCGGCGACGGCTCCTATGACGAATGCTCCGGGGATTCCAACGTTACCGGCAGCCGGGGTAATCGCAACCAGACCGGCAACTGCTCCGGAGGCGGCACCCAGCATCGAGGGGCGGCCCTTGAAAATCCATTCGGCAAAGATCCAGGTGAGCACTGCACATGCCGTGGCCAGGAAGGTGTTCATGAAGGCCAGGGCCGCAGAGTTGTTGGCTTCCAGCGCCGATCCGGCGTTGAAACCGAACCACCCGAACCACAAGAGGGACGCCCCGATCATGGTCATCGTCAGGTTGTGCGGCGACATGGCTTCCTTGCCGTAACCGACCCGCTTGCCCATGACGTATGCACCCACGATGCCCGCGATACCGGCATTGATGTGAACCACTGTGCCGCCCGCGAAGTCCAGAGCACCCCACTGCCAGATCAGGCCGGCCTTGGAATTGAGCTCATCCACGAGTTTCGGATCGGTGTACGCATCGGGGCCCATCCAGAACCAGACCATGTGCGCGATCGGTGCATAGGAGAAGGTGAACCACAGCACCATGAAAATCAGCACGGCCGAGAACTTGGCGCGCTCGGCAAATGCGCCGACGATCAGGCAGCAAGTGATTGCCGCAAAAGTCGCCTGAAACGCAACAAAGACGATCTCGGGCAGCGGCGTTGCCTTGCTGAAGGTTGCGGCCATCGCGAACTCACCCTTCATGGAATCGAAGATTCCGCTCAGGAACAGCCGGTCGAAGCCACCGATATAGGCGTTGCCCTCGGTGAATGCCAGGCTGTAGCCATAAATGCACCACAGGACTGTGATCAGCGAGAACACCACGAACACCTGCATGAGCACCGAGAGCATGTTCTTCGAGCGAACCATTCCGCCGTAGAACAGCGCCAGGCCCGGAAGACTCATCAACAATACGAGCGCGGTCGATGTCAGCATCCAGGATACGTCGCCCTTGTTGGGGGTCGGTGCGGGTTTGGCTTCCGCCGGTGCAGCAGGGGCGGCGGCCGGCGCAGCAGCTGCAGCAGGTGCTGCCGTCGCGGCCGGCGCATCTTTCGGTGCTTCAGCTTTGTCCTGTGCCATGACGGGAGTGCACAGACTGATCGCCGTGAATAGTGCAAGCAAACTCAATATTTTTTTCATGTCCGGGACCCTTAAAGAGCTTCCGCGCCGGTTTCACCGGTGCGAATGCGGATGACTTGTTCCAGATTGAAGACGAATATCTTTCCGTCCCCGATCTTGCCGGTGTTGGCGGACTTCTCCACGGCTTCGATGGCCTGCTCGAGCAGTTGATCGGCCACTGCGGCCTCAATCTTCACCTTGGGAAGGAAATCCACGACGTATTCCGCCCCCCGGTAAAGCTCGGTATGTCCCTTTTGCCGCCCGAAACCCTTGACTTCGGTGACCGTGATGCCTTGCACGCCGATGGCGGACAGAGCCTCGCGTACCTCGTCAAGCTTGAAGGGCTTGATGATTGCGGTAAGTAATTTCATGATTGCTCCCGATGTCTGATTGCGTACAAAGATTCGACTGAATTTCGGCAAAGCTGCGCCTGCACGGCCCGAAATGGGTCGTTTTAATGCAAAACACTTTGTTTCGGTGAGAAGAGCGACCGCTTACGCGGTCGCTTATTTTGGTTTTTTTAGAACGTTTTGCCCATGGACAAGACCAGTGTGCTCTTGCTGGGGTCATACAACGTGGGTGACGTTGTGCCACCGTTAAGCTTTGCGGTGCGATACACGTCTCGTTTGGCGTTGGTATCCACGTATGCCGCTGTCCAGGTGAACCCCAACCAGTCTTTGGTGACTGCAACCTTGGTGTCACTGTAGTTGAAAAGGCCGTAGTTCTTTACCGAGAGCTTGCCGTAGTGCAGACCGAGATTGAAGCCGTTGCCGATTTCAAAGGTGGCACCGAGATCCAGATAACCGGAACCTTTGGAACCGCCTTTGTTAATGCCGGCGCAGGTCGTCGACGGAGTTACCGCTCCGGCTGTCAAGCTGGAGGTAATGCCACAGCCACCCGTTACGGCAGTGTTGCCGGCACCGACAGTGGTGTTGTTGATGCCGAAGTAGTCCGTAGTCGACATGGAATACTTGGCGGTAAACCATTTGTAACCAAGCGAACCGTAAACCTCGGTGTTGTCATACTTGGGTGCGGAATTATTGAAAGATGCAATTGCCGAGGCTGGATATTTCGCCCCAGGATAGAAATAAGCGAGCACGCCAACATCCGCGGCAACGTCTTTGATCGGCTCGAACTTATAGCCACCATAGAGATCCCATTCCATGTTGCCTTGGTTGTAGACCTGTCCAAGGGATTGTCCGGTGGAGCCACCATAGACGTTGGAGGCCCATGTCCCGACGTAAAGGCCACTGGAGTGCGAGTAATCGAAGCCGCCCTGAAGCGCTGGCTTGCCAAAGGTTTGTGAAATGCCGCGGAACCGGTAATCCGAATTCAGGCTGACGTTACCGGTGACCGTGTGCGGCGATTTGTCTTGCGCCAACGCCGCGAGGGGCGTGGAAAATGCAGCGGCGACTGCACTCGCCAGAACTAGTTTTTTCATGTATTACTCCTGTTGATTGATAATCGCATGACATCCATTTGCAGGATGTGTGCCAGACAAATTTATCCTTGTTTATCAAGTATGTAAAAACTTTTTACACTTCTGAAACACAAATGCAGCACCGATTTGAAGCGCTTGGTGCAAAGGACGCCCCATAACCGTGCGCCGTCAAAAATGGGCGTGAAAATCAGGTTAATTTGCTGTGCTAGACTGATTTCACCATGGCGAATCCCCGTTTTATCGACGAAATCAATGCGCGCCTCAGCGAGGTGCTCGCAAGCAGCCCGGCTAAGGATGTGGAAAAGAATGTCCGCGCGGGACTGTCCACATTGTTCACCCGGCTGGATCTGGTGACTCGCGAAGAGTTTGACGTTCAGGCGAAAGTGCTGGAGCGCACTCGCGAGAAGCTCACCGCCATGGAAGGCCGGTTGGCGGAGCTGGAACAAAAGCTCAAGGCCTCAGACCCGGCAAGCCACCGGTAATCGCGTTTCCCGATATCCGGCAATCAGTTCTGCCCGGTCAACGACACCGTCACTCTGACCGTTCAGTCTGTATCTTGTCGTCATAAGGGCTGCCTCGATGTCCCTGGCGGTATTGCACAGCCGTGCGTTGGTGGGGGCTGATGCGCCGCCGGTTTCCGTGGAAGTTCACCTGGGAAATGGCCTGCCTTCGTTCACCATTGTCGGGTTGCCTGAAGCCGAGGTGAAGGAGAGCCGCGAACGTGTACGTGCCGCGCTATCCAACTGCCGATTTGAATTTCCCGCACGCCGCATCACCGTGAACCTGGCGCCTGCCGACTTACCCAAAGAGAGCGGCCGTTTCGATCTGCCGATCGCCCTGGGAATACTCGCCGCATCCAGTCAGATCCCGGGAGCACGCCTGAATGATTATGAGTTTGCGGGCGAGTTGTCACTCACCGGTGATTTGCGCCCGGTGCGCGGCGCGCTTGCGATGACCTATCGCGCCCGAAGCTGCGGCAGGGCCTTCATCCTGCCAGCGCAGAGCGCCCCTGAGGCTGCATTGGTCGCCGATGCCGAGGTGCTCCGGGCAGAATCGCTGCTCGCGGTTTGTGCTCATCTGACGGGGGAGTGCCTGCTTACCCGCCATCGCGAGGCCATCGTTGCCGCAAAGGAAGAATTGCCCGACCTCGCTGACGTCAAAGGCCAGTCGCAGGCCAAGCGCGCGCTGGAAGTGGCGGCAGCCGGGGGGCATTCGCTTCTGATGATCGGACCACCGGGAACCGGAAAATCCATGCTTGCCGCGCGCCTGCCCGGTTTGGTGCCGCCCATGAGCGAAGCCGAAGCGCTGGAGTCGGCGGCGATGCAATCGCTCGGTGCGCGGGGCTTCCAGCCGGCAAGCTGGATGAGAAGACCCTATCGGGCGCCGCATCACACGGCCTCGGCCGTCGCACTGGTCGGCGGCGGCGCCAACCCGCGACCCGGCGAAATATCACTCGCACACAACGGCGTGCTGTTTCTGGACGAGTTGCCTGAATTTGATCGCAGGGTTCTGGAGGTCTTGCGCGAGCCCTTGGAGTCCGGACGAGTCGCCATATCGAGGGCGGCCAGGCAGGTGGAATTTCCGGCACGCTTCCAGCTCATTGCCGCAATGAACCCGTGCCACTGTGGTTATCTGGGCCACCATTCGGGTCGGTGCCGTTGCACACCCGATCAAATACAGCGCTACCGAAGCAAGATTTCAGGGCCGCTGCAGGATCGGATTGATCTGCAGATAGAAGTCCCGGCACTGCCGCAGGAACACTATGAGCAGGCTGCCAATGGCGAAACATCCGCTGACGTGGCTGCAAGAACCGCAGCCGCTCGCAACCGGATGCTGGATCGTCAGGGCAAGGAAAACGCCCGGCTGTCGACCCAGGAGATGGATGTTTATTGCACGCCGGATGCCGAGGGTGTTGTGTTACTGCGTCGGGCGGTCAGCCGGTTGGGACTTTCGGCGCGGGGTTATCACCGCGTCCTGAAGGTGGCCAGAACCATTGCAGACCTTGCTTGCGCCAACGAACTTGGCGCCGAACACATTGCCGAGGCTATTCAATATCGACGTGTGGATCGGGTCTGATTGCCCCGCCAAATGGAAATCGGCCATCCCTGGAGCTCAATAATCAATTGATTTATTGACATATTTTGCCGTTTGAGCGACGGCCTGTCAGGCGAGTTTGGAGCGCATATCTTCCTCCCACTCCCGCACCGGCTTGAAGTGGGCGTCCTTGCGGCACATTTCCTCCGAAAGCCTGTAAATCTCCTCGTTCGACAGCGACAGGTCCAGGGCATCGCCGTGCGGCTGTGAAACATACCAGGGCGTGTCCATATAAAGTTCAATGGTATTGCCCTCCGGATCCTCGAAATACACCGACCAGGCATTGCCGTGGTTGATGCCGCGCAGGCTCTTGACGTCCTCGCCCTTCACGCGCTGGTACATGGTGCGCAACTGGTCGAGGGTCTCCACCTTGAATGACAGTTGATTCACCGTGCTTGGGCCGTCGTCCTTGCGCCCTTCGGCAAGGACGAACTGGTGGTGCTTCGTGGGATCTCCGGTGAGAAACACGATGTTGACGGGCATGGAGAAGCCGTGTCCCTTGTCACTGATCACGAGGTTCATGATTTCGGTGTAGAAACGCGTCATGCGCGCCAGATCGCGAACGTAGATGCCGGCGTGGGTGAGTTCAGGCCGCAGCGGGGAAGTCATCATGGTCTCCGGAGGGGATTGCAGACAGGGGGTTGCTTGTATTCAAACCATACGATACTTCAGACCATCGGACAGTTGCTGATCGCGTTCCTGTTTCTGGCCACCGGCATCATTAATCTCAGCACCAAATTCAAGCAGCATCTGGACCGCATGGTGGCGGTGGGCGTGCCGTTTGCAAAGGCGGCATTGATCACGGGATTTGCGATGCAACTGGTCGGCGGCTTGCTGCTGGCCCTCGATACCTGGCGCAGCATTGGCGCCGGCATTCTCATCGCATTCACCATTGCCGCCACCGCCATCTTCCATCAGTTCTGGCGCGTCGAGGATCCTCTGCGCCGCCATCTGCACGTGTCGTTCATCTTCTCCAACACGGCCCTGGTCGGCGCATTGCTGCTGCTCATGTGACGGACGGAATGTGCCTCACACAAACTGAATGGACAGTGCGCCCAGCGGCCCGAAATCGCCGTGCACGGTATCGCCCTTCTGCGCCCAGATAGGTCGCACGAACGACCCCGAGAGCATGACCTGGCCCGGTTCGAGCCGTTCGCCGAACCGGCCGATCTTGTTGGCAAGCCACGCGATGCCCATGGCCGGGTGGCCCAGCACGCCGGCTGCGACGCCGGTCTCCTCGATATCGGAATTGCGATACAGGATGCCGCTCACCCACCGCAGGTCCACATCCATCGGGCCCACGGGACGCCCGCCCATCACCAGGCCAGCGGCGGCGCCGTTGTCCGCGACGGTGTCAAAAATCTTGCGCGGATTCTGCACGCGCGCATCCACGATTTCCATGGCGGGAATCACGTATTCGGTGGCGCGCAGCACATCGAGCAGGCCCACGCCCGGCCCCTGCAGCACGTTTTTGAGGACAAACACCAGTTCGATCTCCACGCGCGGAACGCAGAAGCGGTCGTGCGCGACCTTGGCGCCGTCATCGATCAGCATGTAGTCGTGCAGCACCCCGTAATCGGGTTCATCGATCTGCGAGGAAGCCTGCATGGCTTTCGAGGTGAGGCCGATCTTGTTGCCGATCACCTTGTGGCCTGCGGCAACACGAATTTTGGTTGCAAGCGCCGAGATGGCATAGGCATCGTCAATGGTGATGTCCGGGAAAGTCTTGGACAACTGCACGATGGGTTTGCGGTCGCGCTCGGCGGCGACAAGCCACTCGGCGGCTTTCTGGCGGTCTGCTTCGGACATCATGGTCAATTCTCCTCATTGGCAATCGCCGAATGCTAAAGCCTGCGGGCCGGGATTGCACGCCGAAGTTGCCTTCGAAAATGGCGCGGACCGATTCATGGCTGATGCGCCACTCTGATATATTCGTTCGCACTGCGAATGTTGTCGCAATCACAGGCTAAAGGAGGCGGAAATGCAGGATCAAATGGTGGTTCACAACCCAATGGGGTATCCCCCAAAAGTTTCCGGAAAACCCCTTGCGCCGCGGCTGGATACTCTGAATGGCCGCACCGTCTACCTCGTGGATTGCCGGTTTGATGATTCCGACATCCTCCTGAAATCAGTGCAGGCCTGGTTCACCGAGCACATGCCGGCGGTAAAGACGGTCTACAAACCGATCAGCAGTGTCTATACAAAAGATGATCCCGCCACCTGGCAGGAGATCAAGGAAAAGGGTGATGCCGCCATTGTCGGCGTCGGTCATTGAAGCACTTGCGCGCCGGCGGTCGCCGCGCACGGAATGTCGATAGACCTGAAATACGGTGTGCCCACCGTTTGTCTGCATACGTCCATGTTTTTGACGGTCACCAAGTCGGTGGTGCGCATGAACGGCGCCCCGCAGATGCGCCAGGTGTACCTGCCTCATCCGGTGATGGGCAAGACCCATGAAGAAATCAAAGCCTATGTTTTCGGCATCAGTCCCGTCAGCGGCAAGTCCGTTATGCAGGAAGTGGTCGAAGGGCTGACCCAACCGCTCAATGAACAGGACCGCAAGGGCCTGACGTTTGCGCGCACCACACCGCGCCTTTGTGAACCGGCCACCGAGGAGGCGTTGCAGCAACAGTTCCTCGACAACAACTGGACGGACAAGCTTCCTGTCGTTCTGCCCACCCTGGAGCGCGTGGCGGCAATGCTCAAGCACACCAGCCGCAAGCCCGATGATGTGGTCGGCCATCACGCCGCCACCCATTTCCGCGAGGAATGGGAATGCACGGTCGAGCAGGTGGCCGTCAATGCGGTGATGGCGGGCGCACGGCCGGAATACTTCCCGGTGATCCTGGCCATTGCCTCCACGGGCGCCAGTGCACGTGGGTCCTCCACCAGCTCCATGGCGGGCATGGTGGTTGTAAACGGTCCGATACGAAAGCAGATTGCCATGAATGCCGGTACCGGCGCCATGGGCCCCTACAACCAGGCCAATGCCACCATCGGGCGCGCGTTTGGCCTCTTGTCGCAGAATCTGCAGGGAGGCTCGGTGCCGGGGGATACGTTCATGGGTTCCATGGGCAACGCGCTTGCGTATGCCAGCCCCACCTTTGCCGAGAACGAGGAGCGCAGCCCCTGGGAGCCGCTGCATGTGCAGCGCGGCTTCAAGGCGGACCAGAGCGTGGTGAGTGTGTTCATTGGCATGCGCCACATGGCGTTCACGCTGGGGCTGCGGCATGCGCACTGGCGTGATCACCTGCGCAATCTGATGCGCGGCATGGATCCGAACGAGTCGCCGACCTTCCTGCTCGATCCCATTGCGGCGCGCCTTTTCCAGGACGTGGGCGGATTGAAGACCAAGAAGGACCTGATCAACTGGATTTGTGAAAACGGCCGCATGCCCGCGGGCGAATACTGGGATTACCAGTTGATCCAGAATTATCAGTACCCGCGCGCCACCTTCGGCGAGGAACCCCTGGCCAGCAAACTCAAGGCCAAACCCGACGAGATGATTCCCATGTGGACGCCCGAGCAGGTCAACGTGGTGGTGGTGGGTGGAGAGACCAATGGTTACTGGCGCATTGCCGGCGCGCGCCTTGCGGCCAGCGCCTGTGTGGATGACTGGCGCTAGGGTAAAACCTGAACGAAGGGGCCTAGGCCCCCTCGTAACTCCCCCCAATGAGGGGGAACGCTGATGGCAAACTTTGAAAATGGACTTGGTCAGCGTTTCCTTGGGTTTCTCAATATTTGACGGATGGTGAGTGATTTGCAGCAATTTGATGTGGTGGTGATAGGAGGCGGCGTTGCCGGCCTGACGGCGGGCCTGTTCAGTGCTCGCCTGGGGCGATCCACATTGGTGCTCGAGTCACTGATGCCAGGTGGCCACTTGGGCAGCATCACGAAAGTTGACGATTTCCCCGGCTTTCCCGAGGGCGTCGCCGGCTATGATTTGGGCCCCATGATCCAGGAACAGGCGGCCAATGCCGGCGCCGAATTCCAGATGGGTGAAATGCAATCGATTGCGCCCGCCGGATCGGCGTGGCGCATCACGACCAGCGATGGCGAACTGGAAGCCAAAGCCGTGATCGTGGCGACCGGTTCGACCAACCGGTTGCTCGGCGTGCCGGGAGAGGAGCGGCTTGCCGGCAAAGGCGTGAGCCATTGCGCCAGTTGTGACGGCCCCATGTTGAAGGGCAAGAAAGCGATTGTGATCGGCGCCGGCGATTCCGGACTGCAGGAAGCGCTGACACTGTCCGAGTTTGTCGGCGAAGTGCTGGTGCTGCATACGGGCGCCCTGCCCTCCGGACAAAGTGCCTATTTGAAGCGGATCAGCGAGCAGCCGAAAATCAAACTGCAGGGCGACATCGTCATTGAGGAGATTCTGGGGGATGCCGTGGTCACGGGTGTCCGGGTGCGTACGAAAGGTGTCGCAAGCGAGATCTCTGCCGACGCGGTGTTTGTCTATATCGGGCTGCAGCCGAACTCGGGTTTTCTCAAGGCTATCGTTGAACTGGATGCCGCAGAACGGGTGCGCACCGACATCAACATGCAAACGAGCGCCAGGGGCATTTACGCCGCGGGCGATGTGCGAGCGGATTCCGCATCGCAGGCCATTACCTCAGCGGGTGACGGCGCCACCGCGGCGATCGCCGCCGATCGTTATCTCGGGAAACCGGTATAGCGGCCGCACGATCCTCATGGCCACCAGCCATGAGGATATGTAACACTTTGATTAATTTATATTTTTTGCAAATTCTTCAGCGTCGAATCCCAGCAACAGCCGGGTCCCGGCTTCCACCACCGGACGCTTGATCGCGCTGGGATATTGCTCCAGCAGTTTCAAGGCGCGTGCCTCGTTGAGATTTTCGCGTTCCGCTTCGGGGATCTTGCGAAACGTCGTGCCACGCGTGTTGAGCAGCTTCTCCCAGCCAAGGTTCTTTGACCAACCCTTCAGACGCTCAGTGGGCACGCCCGCTTTCTTGTAATCATGGAAGTCGTAGGCGATGTGCTTTGCGTCGAGCCAGTCGAACGCCTTCTTCATCGTGCTGCAACTTTTAATGCCGTAAATGGTGATTTTCATGAACCCCTCGTCATCAACGGAATAAGCGTACACGGCGGCCAGGTTGAAGCGACTACTCGTCGCTGATCCGCACATTCTGGATTTTCGAAACGCGTTCGATCTCACTCCTGATATGCGTGCCGAATTCTGCCGCGGTGCCGCCATGCAGGTCATATTGCATGGCAATCAGTTTGTCGCGTGTCTCCGGCCGCGTGAGTGTGGTGTTCATTTCGGCATTGAGGCGGGCAACGATGGCGGGCGGCATCCCTGCGGGCCCGATCATGCCGAACCAGTTGTCCATGGCGTAGTTCGAGAGGCCCGCTTCGGCCATGGTGGGAAGCTCCGGGGCAAATTGCGAGCGCCGTGAGCCGGTGATGGCATACGCCTTGAGTTTTCCCGCCTTGATGTATTGCGAGAGATTCGCAAGCGTATTCACGATCAGGTCCACTTCGCCGTTCAGCACCAGCGGAATGCCCTGGGTGCAGCCCTTGAAAGGCACATGCACCATGCCCACCCCCGCGAGTTGTCCAAACAACTCCCCGGCCACGTGCTGGCTCGAACCGTTGCTGCAGGAGGCAAAAGTCATTTTGTCCTTGCGTGTCCGTCCGTAGGCGATCAATTGGGCGATGTTGTCCGGCGGCAGCGCGGCCTTGCCAGCCAGCACCGTGGTGGTAGTGGCAAACAGAATGATGGGGGTGAAATCCCTGATCGCATCGAAGGGGCGCTTTTTGACCGCCAACGCCTGATGGATCGACAAGCCCGAAGTCGCCACACCCATGGTGTAACCGTCGGCAGGCGACCGGGCAATGGCCTCCAGTCCGATGGCGCTGTCACCACCGGGACGATATTC
>CAIUKQ010000098.1 GCA_903899705.1 uncultured beta proteobacterium | reverse complement strand
GTTTCCCGACATGCCCACGGTGGCCGAGGCGGGTTTTCCGGGGTTCGAGTCCGGCAGTTGGTTCGGCTGGTTTGCGCCGGCTGCAACGCCCAAGGCCGTCATTGAACGGATCGCGGCCGACGTTAAAAAAGTCATCAGCGTCCCGGCATTCAAGGAAAAATTCATCACCGCCGGCGGTCACGAATTGATGGCCACGCCTCCCGCAGAGTTCGGCCCCATCATGGATCGCCAGCGCAAGGCCTTTGCGGCCAAGATCAAGCCGCTGAACCTGAAGCTGGAATAATACCGGCGCATCGAGGCTGCACGCCCGGATTCATTCAAACCGGAGTTTCGCGAGCTTGACCAGTTCCGCCGCGGTCGCCTGCGATTTGCGGACGATCTGCGCGAGATCATCCGGCGATCCCCCGCTTGAAGACAGGGACGCCGGCCGCAGGAATTTCTCTTCCCATTGTGAGTCACGCACGATCCTGTTCGATTCAGCATTCCAGCGCTGGATGATGTCGCTGGATACGTTTTTCTGGAAGAAGATCGCATTCCAGTTGCGAAAATCCAGGTCGTAACCCTGTTCCCCAAGCGTGGGCACGTCGGGCAGCAGCGGACTGCGCCGGTTGATGACGCCAAGCACGCGCAATTTGCCCGCCTTCGCAAGCTGGAGTGTGGCCCCCGGGGTATTCAACATGGCTGGAACGTCGCCGTTGATGGCCGCCTGCAGCAGTTCCGGATTCGATTTATAGGGGATGTGGTTGAACGAAGCGCCGGTCTTCGCCTGGAACCATTCCAGGTACAAATGGGAGCTGCTGCCGATGCCGATGGATCCCCAATTGAGTATTCCCGGTTTTGCGCGGGCCAGGTCCATCAACTCGCGAAGATTGTTTGCCGGAACGGCCGCATTGATGACGATGGCGCTCTCGAACCAGTTGAGGTGAACCACCGGGGCAAAATCGCGTTCCATGTTGAAGGGCACGCTCGCATACGCGAGCGGATTGATGGCCACCAGGGTCCCCTGCAGGAAGCAGGCGGTGTAGCCGTCTGCGGCGACCTTGGCGCAATACTCGGTGCCGATATTGCCGTTGGCACCCACGCGGTTTTCGCCAATGACCTGTTGTCCGAGAGCCTGGCTCAACAGCGGAAACATCGCTCTTGCAGCGATATCCGATACGCCGCCCGCGGCCGCCGGAACCAGCATGCGCACCGGTTTGACGGGATAGGATTGGGCGAGCGCCGCCTGGGCGAAGGCCACGACCAAAATGCCGGCAAGACGTGGAATGCAAGGTACGGATCGCAAAAATTCGGAGATGCTCATCGTGCTTCCTTTTGTGTGGTGATTTCAATGCACATGAATGCCGTGACCATTGTGGATGATGCTATAGAGACCAAGCGAAATCATCCGCGTGCCAGTTGCGGCAGCAGCCCCAGGGCATTGCCGCGTTCCAGCGCCTGCAGGTCTGCCGCCCTCAGTCCCAGCCGCCCGATCCCTTCGACAATGTTTCCAATGGGCCCGAAGGGATAGTCCGTGCCCAGCAGCATTTTTTCGATGCCCACGAGGTCGCGAATCGCATTGAAGCTGCGCTTGCCGGTCATGCTGGCCACATCCAGATACAGTTTCTTCAGTTCGTATTCGACGCCATTGGGCAGGCGCGGCGCGGCCACCGGGTGACGCGCCAGGTTGGCGATGCGGTCGGCTGTCTGTGCGAGCGTGCCTCCTCCGTGGCAGAAGATGAAGCGGACGTCCGGGCAGCGCGAAAACGTGCCATTGAACAAAAGGCTGATGATGGTGCGGGTGGTGTCGAACAGCAGTTCGATCAGGCCCTGCGCCACGCCTGGGATGGTTGCGGTGCAACACCCTGGCACGTTGGGGTGCACGAACACCACGGCCTTGCGGCGGTTGAGTTCGTCGAAAACCGGGGCATAAACGGGGTCGCCCAGCCAGGTGTTGCCGTAGCTGGTCAGAAGTCCCGCGCCGTCGGCTTTGAGCGTGTCAAAGGCATGGGCGATCTCCTTCAGGCTGCCTTCGACATCCGGCAGGGGCAGCGCCGCGAACATGCCGAAGCGGCCGCGGAAATCGGTGACTTGTTGCGCCGAGAAATCATTGCATCGCCGGGCCATGTCTCTTGCGCGCGCGTTGTCGCCGAACCAGACGCCCGGCGTCGATATGGAAAGCACCGAGGTGGCCACGCCGGTTCGGTCCATTTCGTCAATGGACTGCTGCGGCGTCCAGTTGAACAGTTGCGGGAAACCCACCGCCGTAGCGCTGATTTCCGCTTTCGCCTCCTGCTGGTAGAAGGGGGGCAGTACGTGGTGGTGGACATCGATTCTGTGCGCCTGGGCCATCTTTCATTTCCTGTTTGAAAATATCGACAAATGTCATGTGGCCGTGTTGTCGCGGTTTTTCGATACGGCCGGAACTGCTAATCTAGCGCATCATGGGCAATCGCTCACAGGTAGGTAACAGGCAGGCAGCAATGGATATTGAAAACATCAGACTTTTCGTCGACGATCGTCCCGAAGACGGCGTTTTTCGCGTTCACAGCGATGCATTTTCCGATCCGGAAATTTTCGAGCTGGAGATGAAATACATCTTCGAGCGCACCTGGAATTTCGTGACGCTCGAATCCGAAATCGCGAATCCGCACGATTACATCACCACACACATCGGCCGGACACCCGTCGTCCTCGCGCGCGACGCGAAGGGCAATATCGGCGCTTTCATCAACGCCTGCCGGCACAAGGGCGCCACTGTCGCAAGGATGAGTGCCGGCAACGCCAAATACCACGTGTGTCCGTACCACGGCTGGGCCTATGACTCGTCGGGGAAGAATGTTGACATCAAGGACCGCAAGTCCGGTTTTTATGCGCCGGCCTTCGATCTCGACAATCACGACCTGCTGCCGGTGGCGCGCGTCGGCAACTACCGCGGCATGATCTTCGCGAGCCTTTCTCCCGATGTGCCACCGCTCGAGGAGTGGCTCGGCGAGATGCGCACCATGCTTGACATCAGCATCGACCAGGGGCCGCAGGGGCTGGAGTTCGTGCCGGGGCGCACCACCTACACCTTCCGCGCCAACTGGAAGCTGCAGATGGACAACGCGCTGGATGCCTACCACCTCACCAGCACGCACACCAGCTTCATGGATGTGATCGCGCGCCGCCGGACCGGCGAGGGCAACCTCGAGGCCCGGCAGTATGACTGGGGCACGCGGGGCAGTTCCACCGGCGGTATGTACGGTTTTGCCAATGGCCACTCCTGCACCTGGGGCGACCATGGCGAGCGCATCAAGCGTCCTATCTGGCCGATGATCAACGACATCCGCCAGCGCGTCGGTGACGTCCGCGCGGAGTGGATGCTGCGGTTGCGCCAGCTGAACGTCTTTCCGAACATGCAGATCAATGACGCGGCGGGCGTGATCCTGCGGGTGATGCGACCCATCTCGGTCGACCTTACCGAGATGCACAGCTACTGCCTCGCGTTGAAGGGCGACAGCGCCGAAGTTCGCACGAGACGCATGCGCCAGTTTGAGGATTTCTTCAATCCCGGCGGCATGGCCACGCCCGATGACACCGTCACCTATGCGGAAGCGCAGCGCGGCTTTGCGGCCCCCGGTTTTGAATGGGTGGATGGCTACGCGCGCGGCGCGGCACTGCTCACGCGTGACAACGAGCTCTCGCGCGAACTCGGACTACAACCCGCTCAAAGCGCCGAGGGGGCCTGGAACCTATTCAATGAGGTCGGCCTGCATGAACCCTATCGCGAATGGGCGCGGCTGATGGAAGCCGGGCTGGCCGGTCGCAAGGCTTTCCCTTGATTCATGGCTCCATAAAAACATTTAAAATCAAATGGTTATTGGAGTGTCTGTAATGCGCTTAAGCCCCTTGGTCCGGGCCTCCCGCAAGCGTTGCGTGGCGCTGGTCTTCATCGCTGCGCTGGCAGGCCATGCGCAGGCGCAAACCTACCCCAGTAAACCCATACGGGTGATACAGACGCTGGGCGCAGGTGGCGGTGCCGATCCGCTGGCCCGCCTTATAGGACAGAAGGTTTCCGATGTGCTGGGTCAACCGCTGGTGATCGAATCGCAATCGGGGGCCGGTGGTTCCATCGGCGTGAGCATGGTGGCGCGCGCCGCGCCGGACGGCTATACGCTGGCCCTCGGTTCGGTGAGTGCGCTGGTGATGCGGCGCCTGCTCACGAAGAACACGCCCTACGAAGCGCCGAAGGATTTCTCGCCCATCATCCTGTTGGGTGAAACGGTGTCCTGCGTGGTGTCCAGCCCCGCCGTTCCCGGCAATACACTTGCGGCGGTGCTTGATTATGCAAAACGCAATCCGGGCAAGGTGGCCTATGGCAGCTCGGGCGTCGGCACCACCCATCATCTTTCCGGTGTAATGGTCGAGCAACTCACCGGCGCCGACATGCTGCATGTGCCCTACAAAGGCGGCGGTGAGTCTTTCCAGGGCCTGCTCTCCGGACAGATCCAGATGCTCTACGGCATTGTCGGCACCGTGGCGCCGCAGCTGAAATCGGGCAAGGTGAGGATGCTCGCCATCAACGCGGGCAAGCGTTTTTCCCGGATGCCGGAGGTGCCCACTATTGGTGAAGTGCTCCCCGGTTACGACCGGCCACCCAGCTGGAACGGTTTTCTCGGGCCCGCGGGTATGCCCGCGCCCATCGTGCAGCGCTTGTATCTGGAGATGAACCGCGCGGCCACGAATCCCGAAATCGTCGAGAAACTTCTCGATCTCGGATTCGTGGTGGACACCGCCAATCCCGAAGAATTCACCAACTACATTCGTCGCAGCAACGAACTGTTCGGCAAACTGGTCAAGGCCGCAAAGATCGAACCCGAATAAGCGGACCGGACGAACCCTGTTCGCAACGGGTTGCGAGGTTTTCAGTCGGCCTGAATGCCGGTGACCTTGATCATTTGAATGGCGACCTCCAGATCTTTTTTGATCGTGGCCACAAGTTCCTGGGGCGATCCCGCACGCGACACCGCGCCGTTCTCTTCGAGGAACACCTTCACCTCTTTGGCATCGAGCGCCTTGACGAATGCGCCGTTGAGGCGGTCCACGATGGCGCGGGGCAAGTTCAGCGGCGCGACGATGGCATTCCACGACGGTGGCGCGTTGTAGCCGGGAACGATTTCCCCGATGGCGGGTGTGTTGGGGTAGCCCTCATAACGCTGATTTTCGGCGATGGCGATCAGGCGAAGCTTTCCCGCACCCAGGTAGGCCTTGACGTTGTTCAGCGCCGGGAACCCCACGTCGGCGCGCCCGGCCATCAGGTCGGTGGCCATTGCCGCCGTTCCCTTGTAGGGGATGTGCAGGATATCCACCTTCGCCGCTGCTTTGAAGAACTCGCCGTTGATATGCATGATGGTCATGTTGCCCGAGCTCGCGTAGGTGAGCTTGCCGGGGTTGCGGCGCGAATGATCGATCACGTCCTTCACCGACTGGAAGGGCAGAGAGGAGTGCACCGTCATGATTTTCAGCGTCTCGAAAAGATTCGCGATCGGTGTGAAGTCGCGCAAAGTGTCAAAGGGCAGATTCTTGTTGAGCACCATCGCATACACCAGCGCGCCGGAATTGGCGAAGAGCAGGGTGTAGCCGTCGGGGGTCGAGTGCGCCACATGTTCCGCGCCGATTGCCCCGTTGGCGCCGCCGCGGTTTTCAATGATCACCGGCTGACCGATGGTCTCGGCCACCTTGGGGCCGATCAGGCGGATATAGGCGTCGATGCCGCCGGGGGGCGAGCCGACCACCACTCTCACCGGTTTAACGGGGTAGGTCTGGGCCATCGAGCCCTGGGTCGTCACGACGGTCATGGCCGCAAGGAAAATCGTGTGGATGTGTTTCATTGCATTACTCCGGCTTGACGCCCGCTATTTTCACCGCCGCAGCATACGCGTCCATTCCCTTTTTCTGCATCGTCGCGAGTTCTTCCGGGGTGCTGCCAATGGGCATGCTGCCATTCTGATCAAGCCAGGCCCTGGTCTCCGGAAAATTCAGCGCCTTGAGCAACTCGCCGTGGACGCGATTGAGTATCGGGCGCGGTATCCCTGCGGGACCGTGAAAGGAGAAAAAACTGGGCAGTTTTTCGTAGCCCGGAATGAATTCGGCAAGCGAGGGTGCATTGGGTGCGCCCGGCAGGCGCGTCTTTTCCATTGAGGCCATGACCTTTACGCGTCCGATGAAGGGCGCGCCCACGGCCCAGGAGATGAAGGTCATGTGCACCTGTCCGGTGGCGACGTCGGTGAGCGCCTGCGGGGCGCCCTTGTAGGGCACATGCAGGATATCGGTGCCGGTATCGCGCTTGAGAATCTCGCCCAGCAGGTGGAAGTAGGAGCCCACGCCGGCGCTGGCAAAGGTCAGTTTTCCTGGATATTTCTTCGCATAATCAATAAGTTCTCGTATGTCGTTGCCTGGTGCCGTCGGGTGGGCGACGATCATGGTGAGCGCTTCGACGGCTGCCATGATCGGCGTGAAATCCCTGACCGGATCGTAGGTGACGCCCTTCTGCACATACTGCAGTCCGATGACCGTGATCACAGGGCAGTACATGAGCGTGTAACCGTCAGGCGCCGCACGCGCCACGGTGGTTGCACCGATGGCTCCCGCAGCGCCGGCAATGTTTTCCACGATGACCGGCTGACCGAATGACTCGGAAATGCGCTGCGACATGCGTCTCGCAAACAGATCGATGCTGCCACCCGGAACAATAGGCACGATCATGCGGATAGGCTTGACCGGATAGTCCTGTTGGGCCATTACAGGGCTCGGGGATGCAAGAAGCATTGATGCGGCCGTGGCGATTGCCAATGGCACCATTTGATGAATCAAGGGCTTCATCGTTCAGGCGGCTTCGGGGGCGCGCGCATCGGCACGGATGAAATCGTCGACAGAGGATTCGAAGGATTCGCTCTCGGGCAGGGTGAAGCCTGCTGAACGTACGCGGTAGCTCTCAGGTCGCATGCCCGGGAGGGGCAATCCCTGCGCCATGCTATTCAGCGCCTCGAGCAACTGGCGTCGAAGTCGTATCACCACAGTGTCGCTTCGGCCCAGGTGCTCGCGGGTGCGGTCCGAGATCGAGCCCATGGATTCCTGTATGCCGCAGTCCTGCACGCCAAAGCCGGGCATGCCCGTGAAAGACTTGCCGCTTTTCTGCACCCCGCGGTTGATCAGGTAGTCGTTGCTGCGATTGGCGACGGTGCGGTCGGTGCCCGGGATGGGTTCGGCATGAATGTAGCGCCAGTTCTTCGAGCGCTCCATTTCCTTTTCCCGCAGTGGCCTCTCCGGGTGGTACTCGATGCTGTAGATCATGCAGTTCTCATCGTCTACGGGAACCCAGGCGTGGGCGCCTATTGCGGCATCCGGTCCGCCATGCCGCGAGATGAGCTTGTGGAAGGGCATGAACATCACATTGGCCATCCAGTTCAGTTCGCCGGGTTTGCCGGCGCGGCCGGCCGCCGAGACGAAGCCGAACTCCTTGGGCAGAACTTCGTAGCGCTGGGGCAGCACGCGATCGCCGCCTGCCGGCACGTCGCCGCGATGCAGAAAGGACACGTGACTGGTATCGAATCCTCCCTCGAAGGCCTGCAGCCAGTTGCACTCCTGGATATGGCGTGTGGCGAAGCGGTGCGATTCGGGCACCAGCGTCCATTCCAGCTCGGGAAACGCAGGCTTCAGTTCGGCGGGCCCCATGTAGGCCCATACCACGCCGCCGCGCTCCATGCAGGGATAGGATTCGATTTTGACCTTGCGCTTGAAATTGGACTCGGGCGGTTCGCTGGGCATGTCCACGCAGTTGCCTTCAATGTCGAATTTCCAGCCGTGGTAGACGCAACGCAGTCCGTTTTCTTCATTGCGGCCGAAGAACATCGAGGCATTGCGGTGCGGGCAGCGTTCGTCAAACAGGCCGATCCTGCCGTCGGTGTCGCGGAATGCCACCAGTTTTTCGTTCAGCAGCTTCACGCGCACGGGAGCGCAATCCGGTTCCGGCAGAGATGTGGAGAACAATGCCGGAATCCAGTAACGGCGCATCAGAGTGCCCATGGGCGTGCCGGGGCCAGTGCGCACCAGTTGTTCGTTCTCTTCAAAGCTCAGCATGGATGGATCCTCGCGTTGCGAAATTGGGAAAGGCTGTGGCGGATGGCTCAGGCAAGGGCCGCGGGTGCGACTTCTGCGCGCACCAGCGGCGCAATCGCCTCGTCAAAAGCGCGACCGGGGGGGAGTTTCAGGATGGAAGATCGGACCTTGTAGCTGTCCGGGTCGCTTCCGGGCAGATCATCCCCCGCTTCCATGGTTTTCATCGCCCGCAGCATGTAGCGGCGCAGTTGTATCAGGTGGATGTCGCTAGTCCCAAGGTGCTCGCGGGTGCGGTCGCTGATCGGGCCCATGCTCTCCTGGATGCCGCAGTCCTGTATGCCAAAGCCGGTGAAGCCGGTGTAGGAGGCGCCGCTTTTCTGGCGCTCGCGGTCGATGCGGTAATTGTTGTCCTTGTTGCTGACGCAGCGCTCGGATCCAGGGAGGTTTTCCGCATGGATGTACTTCCATGCGATTGAGCGGTCGATGTCCGCTACGCTTAGCGGCCGCTCAACGCGGTACTCGATGCTGTAGATCATGCAGCTCTCGTCATCCATGGGTACCCAGATGTGCGCGCCGCGCGGGCGGTTGGCCTGCAGCGCGATCAGTTTGTGGAAGGGCATCAGCATGGCCTCCACGGTCCAGGTGGGCAGCGGACCGCCCGATTCCCGGCCGCTGCCAAACAGCATGCCGAAATCGGTGGGCACGGGCTGGTAGTACTTCGGAAGCAGCGCATTGCCGGCAATGATGTCGCCGCGGTGCAGGAAAGTGAGGTGACTAGCATCAAACCCGCCCTCGAATCCCTGGAACCAGTTGCACTCCTGGATATGGCGCGTGGCATGGCGGTGCGAGGCGGGTACTTCGGTCCATTCGATCGCGGGGAATCCGGGTTTCAGGTGCGGCGGCCCCATATAGGCCCAGACCATGCCGCCGCGCTCCACGCAGGGATAGGCGTCGATTTTCACCTTGCGTTTGAAATTGCTTTCGGCCGGTTCACTGGGCATGTCGGTGCACTGGCCTTCGAGGTCGAACTTCCAGCCGTGGTACACGCAGCGAAGGCCGTTCTCTTCATTGCGGCCGAAGAACATCGAGGCATTGCGGTGCGGGCAGCGTTCGTCAACCAGTCCGACATTGCCATCGGTGGTGCGGAATGCGACCAGTTTTTCGCCAAGGAGTTTCACCCGCACCGGCGGGCAGTCGGGCGAGGGTAGTTGGTCCGAGAACAGCGCCGGTATCCAGTAGCGGCGCATCAGGATGCCCATGGACGTTCCCGGGCCCGTCCGGGTGATCAGGTCGTTCTCCTCCCGCGTCAACATCTGCTGCCTCCACCGTGCGAAATGCAGGTCGCGAATATACTACCCGCGAGATATTCGGGTGACGCCATGAAGACGGTGAATGTTGATTCGAAGCGACGGATGACACGCGGCGTGGGCGTGGCGATGGCCGCTTCCTGCGTGCTTGTTGGCGCAACCGGTTTTATGTCCGGGAATGCGGCGGCGCAGTCTTATCCTTCGAAGCCGGTACGGATGATCCAGTCATTGGGAGTCGGGGGAGGCTCCGATCCCCTGGCACGGCTGATTTCACAGAAGCTGGGTGAGTCCCTGGGCCAGCCCATCGTGATTGAAACCCAGGCGGGAGCGGGTGGCGCCATTGGGGCCAACATGGTCGCGCGTGCGGCTCCCGATGGTTACACCTTCGGCTTTGCAGCGGCCAGCGGCCTGGTGCTCCGCAAGTTTCTCACCCGTAGTCTTCCCTATGACGTTCTGAAGGATTTCACGCCCATCATGGTGCTGGGGGAGACGCTGGCTTGCGTGGTGGCGTCATCCGCGATTCCCGCGATGACCCTGCCCGAAGCCATCGAGTACTCCCGGCGCAATCCGGGAAAGGTGAACTACGGCAGTTCGGGAATCGGCACGGTGCATCACCTGTCCGGTGTCGTGGTGGATCAGCTCACCGGTGCGGGCATGACGCACGTGCCCTACAAGTCGGGTGGCGATTCGCTCAACGGGTTGTTGGGAGGGCAGGTGCAAATGGTGTTCGGCATCATCGGCACCATGGTGCCGCAGGCCAAGGCGGGCAAGGTTCGAATGCTCGCGATCAACTCGGGCAAGCGCTTCGCGCGCATGCCGGAGATTCCCACCATCGCCGAAGTTCTGCCGGGCTACGAGCGGCCGCCGGGATGGAACGGATTCGTTGGACCTGCGGGTCTGCCCGCACCGATCACGAAGCGGCTCTACGAGGACTTGAACCGTATCGCGAATTCAACCGAGGTCAGCGAAAAACTGCTGGATCTGGGATTCGTCGTTGAGACTCAATCGCCAGAGCAGTTCAATGCGCAACTGCGCCGGAGCCTTGAGATATCGGAGCGGATCGTGCGTGCGGCAAGGATTGAGGCCGAGTAGCAATCCAACCCGTTGAATGGTTTAGAGCGTGAACGTCAGGCGGCATGCAACAGGAACTCGACCTTCACGGCTTCGAACGGGAATTCGATACGGCCATCTTCCGTGCGATCCAGAACGCCCGCACCAAGAAGAGCGGTGACATCCGTATGAACCGCCTTCACGTCTCGTCCAACACGTCGCGAAGCCTCGCGAATTGAAACAGGCCCGGCTCCGCACAGTGCCTTGAGCAAATCCCAGCGCTTTGCGGTCAGTGTCTTCCAGAGCAGTTCCGGGGTTGCGAAACTGATTCGAGCGGTCTTCTGGGGCTTTCCGGTTTTCCATGCCGTGGAGAAATCAGCCATGGATTCGGCGGGTGAGCGAACGTCAAGGGTCAAGGTTTTCACTAGTTTCTGACTCATTGCGTCGAGCGGTCCCACAGGTTCGGTACCACCCTGCCGGAATAACCGGAAACAAAATCCTTGGCGCTTCCCGTGCCCGGTTCAAAGATATGCCTTTTCACCGCTCCGATATTGGCGCCATAGACGTGAATGCTGATCGACGCGCGATCGGACAGCGTATTCGACACCTTGTGAATATCCCCGATTCGTGGTGAGACGAGGTCAACGGCGCCAACCGGCAGTTGATGGGAACCGGTCGGGCGCAGACGGCCCGTAGCGAATTCCACCTCAAACTCCTCACACGTCTCGGCGCCGCGCATCACACCCACCATGCCCCACACGGTATGGTCATGCACCGGCGTGGTTTGGCCGGGGCCCCAGACGAAACTCACCACCGAGAAGCGCTCCAGCGGGTCGCAGTGCAGGAGGTATTGCTGATAGTGCTCAGGATTGGGTTGAGCGAATTCCTCGGGCAGCCAGTCATCGTGGCTAATGAGTTCGGAAAGTAATGCCCTTCCATGGGAGAAAATTCTTGCTTCGTCGTTGCCGGACTGATCCACCAAAAGGGTGAACGCACGGACAAAGTTTCGTAAACGGGCTATCGATGTCATTTCGGGATGCCCGCTTAAGGTCTGTTAGGAGACATTGATGCGTCCTTCCCGTTGTGTATCCGACGGATGGATGACACGGGAAAGGTGTCCCAATTTCTGAAGCTGGTCAGAAGCCTGCAGCCAGGTGGGTTTTTCCCGCGAGTCCTGGGTCCAATGCCCGGCTGACGCCTCATCGCACCAGTGTGGCAGCTTAGACATCGCCTCCCGGTGAGGCGATTGCGTCATGAAGGCGCGCATGTTTGCTTCGCTGTCCCAGACCGTCAAAGTCCAGAAAGTCAGTCCTTTCGTTTTTCGAACCTCGGAGCCCAGACAACCGTTCGAAGACTCGACCTGTCTTTTCGAACGCGCTGTCAGGAAGGCGAATGGAATGAGGAACCGGATGGATCTCAGGCGCAGGCGGGTGACGGAGACAAATGGCATTGGTGGCAATGGTCAATCGCGCTAGGCGGGGCGAACGGGCTTTGCCCGTAATCGCGTTGAACGAGGTGCCAGGTTTTTGGTTACGATCTTCCGCAATTCATCGTTTATTCGTGTCTGATACCCGCTGCTTTGGGCACGAAAAAAAGCGATCACGTCTGCGTCGAGACGCACGGTCGTAAGGACTTTCGTCGGAGTTTTTTGCGGTCCACGACCACGCTTGATCACCGGAGGTCCAATCATCTCTTCAGACCAGTGCGGGTTGTCGGGATCGGCACTTTTACTTGAGTTGCTGTTGGGCAAATTCAGTGAAATGGCATTTTTCATATCGCTTTGAATTCTCTGACTCTGTCGAACCAAAACCGTATCCTTGGTGAAGTTACTCAGGCAATGTGTAGGATACCTTTGACTCGTCCGCCGTACATCCTCCATTATTGCAACCGAAGTCCGGCGTTCTTCACCAGATCGATCCACTTCTGGATGTCGGCGCGAAGCGTCTTTCCCAGTTCCTCGGGTGTGGTCGGGTTTGGTTCGTCACCCCAGCCCGCGATGCGCTCGCGAGTATCGGGGAGTTTCAATGCGCGCAGTGTTTCGGCATTCAGCCGGGCAACGATGTCCGGCGGTGTCCCGCCCGAGGTGAACAACGTCAGCAGCGCCGAGGTGCCGTAGCCCGGCACGAACTCATTCACCGCCGGCACATCGGGTAAGGCCGTGGATCGCTTCACGTCGGTGATCGCCAGCGCGCGCAGCTTGCCCGAGCGGATATGCGGAATCACGCCCGGGCCACCGGATACAGAAATGTGAATCTGCCCGCCCATGACAGCGGTGTTCGCCTCGCCCGCGCCCTTGAAGGGCACGTGCACCATGTTGATCCCGGCCAGCGTGTTCAGCAGTTCACCCGAAAGATGCTGGCTGGTGCCAATCCCGATCGAGCCGAAGTTGACCACGCCGGGATTGGCTTTTGCGTAGGCGATCAGTTCGGGGATCGATTGCAGTTTGCTCGATGCCGCGGTGACGATCAGAAGGGTGCTTTTGGTGAGCCCCGAAACCGGCGTCATCTCGGTCAGCGGATCAAAGGGGAGCTTGCGCATGAGCATGCCGATTGAAATGCTGCCAAGGCCGATGACGCCCAGCGTATAGCCGTCCGGCGGCGCCTTCGCCATCATGCCGGTGCCGATATCGCCGCTCGCGCCGGGTCGGTTTTCCACATAAACGGGCTGGCCGAATCCCTGCGACATCTTCTCGGCCATCAGGCGGCCCAGCGTGTCGAGACTGCCTCCGGCGACAAGGGGAACGATGATGCGGATCGGCTTTGCGGGAAAGGTTTGCGAATGCGAAGAAGTGCAGGACAGCACCGCAACCAGGGTAGCGAGTGCTTTCATCAATGCGCGGAGGTTAATCATCACAAGCCCTCAGGTTGTCAAGCATCGGAATAGTTGGAAATCTCTACGAGGTTCATGTCCGGATCCCGTATATACACTGACAGCATGAGACCAGTGGCGCCGTCGCGCTGCACAGGGCCGAGGAGAATCGGCACGCCGCATTGACGCAGATGCGCGATAACTTCCGTAAGTGGTGTGGATGCAATGAAGCAGAGATCGCCTGAGCCCGGCGTCGGGTTGACGGCCTTGGGTTCAATTTCGTTGCCTTTGGGATGAAGATTGATCTTCTGGGCGCCGAATGTCAGCGCCGTGCGCCCCGCACCGAAGGTAACAACTCCCATTCCAAGGACTCGCGAATAGAAGTTGCAGGTCGTGGCGATGTCGGCCACGGTGAGCACGAGGTGATCCAGGCGGTTGATATTCATCGAACGAGGCTTCAGCAGATTCTAGGAAGGTTTCGCGCAAACCGATTTGCGGTACTTGTCGTTTCCGATAGCGAGGTTGAGCGCGCGCTTCGCTAAAGCGCGAAGACTTCCCGAATGACGTCCGGGCGTTTGGCCGCGATGCTCAGCAACGCACGTGCGGCCCCTGACGGTTTGCGCCGTCCTTGCTCCCACTCCTGCAGTGTCCTCATGGATACCCCCAGAACTTTTGCAAACTGGGATTGCGACAGGCCGGATTTTGCCCTTGCCTGCGTTATCTCGGACAGAGGAATTCGATGGACGCGGCCCGCTTTTCCGGCCTTCATTTCAAGCACGGACGCCAGCAATTCGGCGCCGATATCGCGCTTTGCATCTCGGGCCAGTAATTTCTTTTCAGTCATGGGCACGGAGCGCCTCCTTGATTTTCAATAGAACATTTGCAGGGACGCTGTCCTGGGCACTCTTGGCATAAATGAGCAATAAATAGATACGTCCATCCGCAAGCTGGTTGTAATGGATGACCCGAACTCCACCGCGTTTGCCTGATCCTGATCGAGACCATCGCACTTTGCGACAGCCACCCGAACCGGGTATGACATCACCCGCTTCCGGGTTGGCCGCGATCCATGCAGCGAAAGCCCATCGCTCATCCTCGGTCCAATAGTCAACGCACAGTCTGCTGAAGGTCGGAGTTTCAATGACGGTGAACATTCTGCATTATACGTCAAAGACGGATGGTCGCCAGGAATCCCGCTAGTTCGATGGCTTCAACGGCCCCAGCACCGACGTCAGTTCCTCAAAGTCCTTCCTCACAAACTCGGTGAACTCCTCCGGCGATTTGCTGGTCTCCTTGATGAAGCCCCGCGCGACGAAGGTCTTGCCAACCTCAGGACTGTTGGCAATCTCGACGAGGTTCCGGTGCAGGAGGTTGACGATATCAGCCGGTGTGCCGGCAGTAGTCAGCATGCCGAACCAGGCCGCCATGTCGTAGTTGGGCAGGCCGGCCGATTCCGCCACCGAGGGCACGTCGGGCAAGGTGGGTGCTCTCGTTTTCGAACTGATCGCCAGAGCCTTCAAGGTTCCCGCTCTGACCTGGCCCTCGAAGGTCGCGATCGATCCAAAGGCGATCTGGATCTGGCCGGCCAGCAGCGCGGCCTGCGCATCGGCGATTCCCTTGTAGGGCACATCGGTCATCCGGATATTGGCCTGTTTGATCAGCAGGGCCATGTTCACGAAAGTCGGGTCGGCCGTGCCGGCATGCCCATAGT